>NZ_JBALQK010000015.1:0-16664 GCF_036965845.1 Bacillus sp. JJ1127
CTTTATATAATTTCTATGTTATCTAAGGAAATCCTACTCTACGTTTTTTAATTATTTTGTTTTGATATAAAAATATTTCACTAGAAACATAGATCAACCGGTATCAGGTAATAACTAAAAAGAACCTTTTTAAATAGAAACTCATGTCTCAATGAGATGTGATTTTTTTAATTAATATAGTGTAAGGAAAAGAGGGGAGTAAACATTTATTACATAGACAACAGTACCTTGCAATAAATAATAGTGAATGGTATATTATGGTTAAAGTAAGTACCTTATATTGAATAGTACTGACTGGGAAGGAGGATTGTCTTTGAACGTCCAGTTTAAAAAAGGCGTGCTAGAGCTTTGTGTACTGGCACTTGTGAAAAGAAAAGATTGCTACGGTTATGAACTCGTTCAGCAAATCTCTAATAAATTTTTAATATCAGAAGGCTCGGTGTACCCGTTACTCCGTCGGTTAACAAAAGAGGGATATTTTCAAACGTATTTAAAAGAATCAACGGAAGGGCCGCCGCGTAAATATTATCAATTAACAAATCAAGGGGAAGCACAGCTCCATTTACTTGTAACGGAGTGGCGCGATTTTGCTAAAGGGGTACAAGAAATTATTGAAGAGGTGTAATGGGATGAATAAAGAACAGTTTCTTCGCGAATTATCGGAACAGCTTAGAAAGCTACCAGAAGAAGAAAGGCGCGATATTTCATATGACTATGAGGAGCATTTTCAGTTTGGATTCGAAGAGGGGAAGACAGAATCTGAAATTGTAAAAGGGCTCGGTTCGCCAAAAACAATTGCGAAAGAAATGCTAGCTTTATATCGTTTTGATGAGATGAAAAAGGATCCTTCTGCTTCAAACATAACAAGAGCTGTAATGGCAGCAATTGGTCTTAGTTTATTAAATTTTATTATTGTATTAGGTCCTTTAATCGCAATTGTAAGTTTTATATTTGCGCTTTGGGTTGGCGGGATTGCCAATGTAATTTCACCATTCTTTGTAATCATTAAAATACTAATGGGCAATTTCTTATGGCTGGATGTATTTGTTGCTATTACGTTTGTTGGCGTGGGGTTATTGTTGTGCATAGGAGCTTACTACTGTACAAACTGGTTTAAAAATTTTTGTGTGCGCTATGTCAATTGGAATCTCAAAATGATTAAAGGGGGATAGGGAAATTGAAAAAAATATTGTTAGGGGCTGTTGCGTGTATCATTATTGGAGTGATTGGTATATCGCAAACATATACAAAAACAGTAGCTACAGTGGAAAAGGGAGACATGGAAAAGGTTATTAAAAATGAAGCAATTAAGAATGTAGAAATTGCTTTGGACGCTGGAGATGTTACGATTCAGAAAGGGAATGATTCCTCTTTTTATGTAAAACAGTCAGGTAATTTGGAAAACCAAAAAGTTACTATTGATGAAAAAGACGATACATTAAAGGTGCAAGGAAAAGTGAAAAAAGGAATTTCATTTGATTTTTCATTTTTATCTTTTGGGTTTAAAACGCCTGAAATAACGGTTGTTATTCCAGAACGAGCATATCAAGAATTAAAGGTGAATTCATCTGCAGGGAAAATAGAAGTGAGTGATATAAAAAGTGATTATGTAAACGTTTCGACACTTGGTGGGGACGTAGAATTAGAGAAAATAACGGCAAAAAAGGTCGAAGGGTTTTCTGAAGCTGGTGAAATAAAAGTAAAGCAAGTAAGTGGGAAAGTTGTAGCGAAAACAACAGGTGGAGATGTGGATGTTATTGATCATGACTCTAAATACGATGTGGAAGCAAGTTCAACTGCTGGAGATATTGATATTCGTTTACTCGAGAAGCCTCAAGATGCGACTGTCAGTGGAAAGACTTATGCAGGGAAAGTGAGAATTTTTAAGGAAGAAGATAGGGATGTAACGCTTGGAAATGGTAGTGTGAAAATTAATGGAAAAACGTCTGCTGGAGACGTTACAATTGAAGTGAATTAAAAAATAGACCAGAGATGGTCTATTTTTTAATGTAAATCACGATATACGCCAATTACTTTCCCGATAACCGACACTTGTTTTAAAATGATAGGTTCAAGGGAAGAATTTTCCGGTTGTAAGCGAAAATGATCTTTTTCTTTATAAAAGCGTTTTACTGTTGCTTCATTATCTTCTGTTAATGCAACCACAATCTCACCATTGTATGCAGAATGCTGCTGGCGAACAACAACTAAATCTCCATCGAAGATACCTGCTTCAATCATACTATCTCCAGAAATTCGTAACATAAACACTTGATCTGCTCCAGCAACGACGCTTGCAGGAAGTGGGAAGTGTTCTTCTACACTTTCAACGGCTGTAATCGGTAAACCAGCTGTAACTTTTCCGACAATTGGTACTTGAACAACTGATTGTGTGTTTGTGCCAATTCTTTCGTCTCCCAAAATTTCAATGGCTCTTGGTTTTGTTGGATCACGTCGAATATAACCTTTCTCTTCTAGACGTGATAAATGTCCGTGCACTGTAGAACTAGAAGCAAGGCCGACTGCTTGACCAATTTCACGTACGGAAGGTGGATAACCTTTTTCTTGTACTTTTAGTTTAATGAAGTCGAGAATGTCTTGCTGGCGCTTTGTTAACTTTTCCATGTTTTTTAACACCTCGTTTTCTTTTAATTTTCTTATTAATAAGTATAACACGCGAAAAAATATTCTACAAACATAAGTTCGAACAGAATCTGAATTTATGCTAAACTAATAGAAAAATCAAAATGAGGAAGAGGGTTTCAAAATGAATGCAATCATTTATGCTCGTGTAAGTACAACAAAGGAAGCTCAGGAAACATCGTTAGCACGTCAAAAAGATGAATTGTTGCATTTAGCTGATCGGTATCAAATGAATGTTATCAAGGTAATTGAGGAGCAGGCGAGCGGCTATACAATTGAGCGTGCTGGTATATTAGAGGTACTAGATATCATTCGGGATGAACAGGTTGATGTACTACTTATTCAAGATGAAACACGTCTTGGTAGAGGGAATGCAAAGATTGCCTTAATGCACTGTTTACATAAAGAAGGGATAAAAGTGTACACACATACGCATAATGGTGAATTACAGCTTTCAGATTCTGATTCAATGGTACTTGATATTATTGGCATAGTAGAAGAATATCAGAGAAAAATTCATAATTTAAAGATTAAACGTGGTATGCAAAGAGCGGTAGAAAAAGGGTTTCGCCCAGAAAAAAATCTAAAAAATCGTCATTTAAGTACAGGGCGTGAGAAAAAAGAAGTACCAATTGAAGAGATTGTACGTTTGCGCCGAAATGAATTAACATTTGAAGAAATTGCTGCGACACTTCGTGGCTTTGGGCATGATGTATCAAAAGCTACGGTACACCGCAGATACGTGGAGTATACGAAGCAATTGCTTGATAAACAGGACTAACTATTGTATGATAATAATCAGTTTTAAGTAGAAAGGGGATTCGAGATGCTAAGTCACGAACTCGTTGAACGTATTAACTTCTTAGCGAAAAAAGCAAAAGCTGAAGGTTTAACTGAAGAAGAACAACGTGAGCGCCAATCGCTCCGTGAACAATATTTAAAAGGATTTCGTCAAAATATGCTAAACGAATTAAAAGGAATTAAAGTCGTTAACGAAGAGGGGAAAGATATTACCCCATCGAAATTAAAAGCACTAAAGAAGCAAGATAATGAAAAATTAAATTAAAAGATGGGCAGAGCCCATCTTTTTTGATTTTAATAGAAACATTAGTTATTTGATAACTTTCCAATTCTGGTTAGTTGTCGCTTCAATTGTTCCCCGTTCTAATATGTAATTCGCAATAAGTTCAGACATATCAATGGGTACATCTTTTACGATGGGCTTATTTTGATACATAAAATAATTTCCGCCCCCACTTGCACGATAATTATTCATGACTACATCATATTCTTGATCAAATTGAATAGGGGCCCCGTCGTATTGTAAGGAAACTACTCTTTCACCAACTGGTTTTGAAATGTTTAATATGTAGGAAATTCCTTCCCACATATCGTAATTATAATGCTGCGGTTTTGGTTCAATATAAGCCGGGTTTACAATAATTTCCCCATCTGTATGCAACGTGAAATATTCAGCAGATAGCTCAAGAGCTTCTTTTATATCTTTCCCTGTAACACGTATGACCTTTAATGTGTTTGGATAAATATAATTTGAAACAATATCTCTCATTGTAATATGTTTTGGAAAGCCAGAAGATTCATTATGAAACAGGCTTGTACAAGAAATGTTGACTCCAGCTATCTCCATTTGTACTTTATTTATAAATTCGATAAAGGGATGATCTTGTAAACGTACTTGCATTGCATCATGAATTCGCATGTCGCCAATGATGGTACCAATTGGCTGATCGAGCCATTTTTGTGTCTGGTTTTCATAGCTAGATACAAGTTTAAGCACTTCTTCGTCTGCTTGAACACCTTGTGCAGATAACAGTTCTGAATGACATTTCTTGATTATCCACCGATTGTTATTTTGTTCTAACTCCACTTGAACTTTCCCTAATGAATGGCCATTACATCCAGTTTGTAAAATTGTTACACCGTTTACTTTTGTATTAGAAATATAGCGGTGTTGGTGTCCAGTTAATAATATATCGATTTCTTCTATTTCTTGGCACATTGCATATCCTTGATTTTCTCCTGTTAAAATTTCCGTCGGTTCTCCAGTTTGTAAATCACGTTCAAAACCACCGTGATATGCTACGACTAATAAGTCTGGTTGCTCGTGTTTACGAATGTGAGAAACCCATTTTTTTGTTGTTTCTAACGCATCTTCAAATAGTAAATCTTTAATATGATGCGGCAACTCCCAATTCGGAATGTAATGCGTTGTAACTCCCAAGATAGCGATTTTTATAGTAGGTTGTATATGTTTAATGATATATGGTTTCCCAAAGTAAGGTTTTTTTGTCTGCTTATTTAAAATATTTGCGGATAGATAGGGCATAGTTGAATCTGATACCGCTTTGTTTAATACATCCATTCCATAATTAAACTCGTGATTTCCAATAATGGCTGCATCATAACTGATGTGATTGGCGAGTAGAGTCATTGGATTGTTTTTATGTTGCTCATATGTAGCGTAGTGATAAGTGAATGGAGTTCCTTGAATGAAATCACCATTGTCGATTACAATTACATGTTCACATTGGGAACGCTCTTGTTTGATAAGGGTTGCTATTTTTGCTAACCCTATTTCTGCTGTTTTGTTATTTTGATAGTGCAGTGGATAAACAGTACCGTGTACATCGCTTGTTAATAGAAGATTTATGTGTACAGTATCATGTTGGTTCAAAAGTATCATCCCCGTTCAAAATTATCTAATACTAATCATAACAGATAATATTGAATGGGGATGTGTAGAATGTTTAGAATGTGTAAATATTCTGTAAATAAACTCCCGTATGGAAAAATCTATGTTATATTTCTACATGTTTACGGCTTGTCATTTTATAACTTAAAAAATTGGAGGCTTTGATATGTTCAAAAAGGTTTTCGCAATGGGAGTAACAGCTGTACTAGCGGTCGGTTTATTGAGTGGTTGTGGAGCAAAAGAATCAAGTGCAAGTAAAGATGAAGATACGAAAAAAGGGTATGTGCCCAAAACATTAAATGTTCAGTTCGTTCCTTCACAAAATGCTGATACGTTAGAGGCAAAAGCAAAACCATTAGAAAAATTGTTAAGTGATAAGCTTAATATTCCTGTAAAGGTCAGTGTTTCAACAAATTACAATACAATTGTAGAAGCGATGGCATCTAAGCAAGTGGATGTGGGCTTTCTGCCACCGACTGCATATGTGTTAGCACATGAAAAGAAAGCAGCGAATGTAATATTACAGGCGCAACGCTTTGGGGTAGATGATTCGACAGGAGAGCCTACAAAAGATTTAGTGGACTTTTATAAATCTGAGTTTGTCGTAAAGAAAGATTCCAATATTAATAGTATTAACGATTTAAAAGGTAAAAAAATCGGATATCAAGATGTAACATCTTCTGCAGGATATGTGTGGCCAGCGGCAGTGTTAATGAAAGAGGGCATTGATCCGTTAAAAGATGTGAAACCTGTTACATTAAAAGGCCATGACCAATCTATTATTGCACTTTTAAACGGTGATGTTGATGCGGCGGTTGTATTCCAAGATGCTCGTAATATTGTTAAAAAAGATTATCCAGATGTATTTGATAAGACTAAAATTGTGAAGTTCACAGAAAAAATTCCAAATGATACGATTTCTGTACGTTCTGATTTAGATGCTGAATGGAGTAAAAAATTACAAGATGCGTTTATTGAAATTGGAAAGAGTGAAGAAGGTCATAAAATTATTAAAGAGGTATATTCACATGAAGGATATGTGAAATCTGATGATAGTAAATTTGATATTGTTCGTGACTACGGAAAGAAAGTAAAAACGCAGTAATCCATAGGAGAGTTTTGAATGATAATGAAAAATGGCTAACTAGCTGAAATGTTATTCAGTTTCAGTTAGTTAGCCGTTTTTCGGTTTCTTATAACATTTAGAAAGTAGGTGAGATGTGTGATAGAATTTCAAAACGTTTCTAAAGTATATCCGAATGGTACAAAAGGTTTGCGCAATATTAATATGAAGATACATAAAGGTGAATTTGTTGTAATGGTTGGTTTATCCGGAGCTGGAAAATCAACACTTCTTCGATCTATTAATAGGCTTCATGAAATTACAGAAGGAGAAATTGTAATTGATGGACAATCGATTACAGCTGCAACAGGAAAAGGATTACGGCGTCTTCGCCGCGATATTGGCATGATCTTTCAAAGTTTTAACCTTGTAAAGAGGTCTACTGTATTAAAGAATGTATTAGCTGGACGTGTTGGATATCATTCTACACTGCGTACAACACTAGGACTTTTTCCGAAACAGGACGTAGAGCTTGCATTTCGGGCACTAGAACGTGTGAATATTTTAGAAAAAGCATATACGAGGGCTGATGAATTATCAGGAGGTCAACAGCAACGTGTTTCAATTGCGAGAGCATTAGCACAGGAAGCGAAAATCATTTTAGCAGATGAACCAGTTGCTTCTTTAGATCCACTTACTACGAAACAAGTGATGGATGATTTAAAGCAAATCAACCAGGAATTTGGGATTACGACAATTGTAAACTTACATTCTATTGATTTGGCAAGGGAATATGCAACGCGTATCATTGGATTGCATGCAGGGGAAATAGTGTTTGATGGACCGGTAGAAGAAGCAACTGACGAGAAATTTGCTGAAATTTATGGTCGTTCTGCTCAAAAACATGAATTCTTAGGAGTGGCGGTTAAATGAGTGAGCTAACAATAAATACGAAAACAATACCAAAGCCCTCGAGCAAACTGAAGCATTTGTTAACTTTTATTCTTATCATTTTATTATTTTGGGGAAGTAGTATACAAGTGGAGGCATCATTTTCAAAGCTTGTAACAGGTTTGCCAAATATGTTGGATTTGCTTAGAGAAATGGTGCCTCCAGATTGGAGTTATTTTAAGACAATTACCCCTGCCATTTTGGATACGATTCGAATGGCTATCATCGGAACAACTTTAGGGGCAATTCTGGCTATTCCACTTGCTTTATTAGCGGCCAATAATGTGTTTTCAACTCCTATTTTGTATGGTCCGGCTCGATTTATTTTAAATTTTATTCGGACGATACCAGATCTATTATTAGCAGCGATTTTTGTTGCAATTTTTGGAATTGGTCCACTTCCAGGTATTTTAGCTCTTACGTTTTTTTCAGTTGGACTGATTGCAAAATTATTATATGAAACGATTGAATCAATTGATTCAGGTCCATTAGAAGCGATGACAGCTGTAGGGGCGAATAAAGTGCAGTGGATCGTATATGGAGTGATTCCACAAGTAATGGCGCATTTTGTTTCTTATGTATTATATACATTTGAAGTAAACGTACGTGCAGCGGCTGTTTTAGGTTTAGTCGGGGCAGGTGGGATCGGATTATACTATGATCGCACACTTGGATTTTTACAATATCAACAAACCGCTTCTATTATTATCTATACGCTTGTTGTTGTATTGATGATTGATTATATAAGTACAGTATTACGGGAGAAATTATGATGAGTAAACCGACAATAATTGTGCCAAAACCGAAGAAACTAAGTTTATATCGTTGGATTATTCTTATTGCACTTGCGGTCTTATATGTATGGGCATTTTCAGGAGTGCCTGTTGAGGGAATAAAGGACACAGCTGGACAAATTACTAAGGCGATTATGACTGGGATAGTAAATCCAGATTGGGCATATGTATCTTCACCAGATGGTGAGGATTTGTTGCACGGTTTAATTGATACGCTAGCAATTGCTATATTAGGGACATTTGTATCTGCTTTTTTGTCCATACCATTTGCATTTTGGGCGGCGGCAAATATGAGTACAGGAAAAGTAACATCGTCAGCAGGGAAATTTGTGCTCAGTTTTATTCGTACGTTTCCTGAATTAGTTATGGCTCTTCTATTTATAAAAGCAGTGGGTCCTGGTTCTTTTGCAGGTGTGTTAGCTTTAGGATTGCATTCAATTGGTATGCTAGGGAAATTGTATTCTGAAGGAATTGAAAATATAGAGAAAGGTCCTACTGAGGCACTTGTTGCTACTGGAGCAAACCGTTTTCAAGTACTTTGGTATGCAGTATTGCCGCAAGTATTACCGGACTTTTTATCTTATACGCTCTATCGATTTGAAATTAATGTTCGCTCTGCCACAATTTTAGGTGTTATCGGGGCAGGGGGAATTGGTACACCACTTATTTTTGCATTAAGCTCTCGAAATTGGCCCCGTGTAGGAATCATTTTACTTGGGATTATTATGATGGTTATTATCATTGATTTTATTTCCAGTTCAATTCGAAAACGGGTTGTATAAAATAAAACTTTTTGGCTTGTTTATAAGGATATGGAGTGTCAGTAATAGTAATGAATGAAGATGTAGTTAATTCCTTTTATTACCAAAATAAAAACAGTGAAAAAGTATGGCGGATTGAATACCCATACATGTTGGAAATCAAAGCTTTGTCACAAAAAAATCAAAAAACATCAACATATTTGTCGATACATGTTGTATAATCTTGCGTGGGAAGCTATCATATAAATGTGTAAAACGTTTACTAATATAAGCGAAGGGAAGAATAGCATGTCACATTCAATCGAACAACTTTCTATCAACACGATTCGCACATTATCCATTGATGCGATTGAAAAAGCAAACTCTGGTCATCCAGGAATGCCAATGGGTGCAGCACCAATGGCCTATACATTATGGACACAATTTATGAAACATAATCCAAATAACCCAACGTGGTTTAACCGCGATCGTTTCGTATTATCTGCAGGTCATGGTTCAATGTTATTATACAGCCTACTTCATCTATCTGGTTACGACGTAACAATGGACGATTTAAAGAACTTCCGTCAATGGGGAAGTAAAACTCCAGGACATCCTGAGTATGGTCATACTGCAGGTGTAGATGCAACAACTGGTCCACTTGGACAAGGTATTTCAACAGCTGTTGGTATGGCAATGGCTGAAAGACATTTAGCAGCGAAGTATAACCGCGATGCTTACAATGTAGTTGATCACTACACATACGCAATTTGTGGTGATGGCGATTTAATGGAAGGCGTTTCTGCTGAAGCATCTTCGTTAGCTGCACACTTAGGATTAGGTCGACTTGTTGTGTTATACGATTCTAATGATATTTCATTAGATGGTGATTTAAATCGTTCATTCTCTGAAAGTGTAGAAGATCGTTATAAAGCATACGGTTGGCAAGTAATCCGTGTTGAGGATGGAAACGATGTGGAAACGATTGCGAAAGCAATTGAGGAAGCGAAAGCTGACGAAAAACGCCCAACGCTAATTGAAGTAAGAACAACAATTGGTTTCGGTTCTCCAAATAAATCAGGAAAATCTGCTTCACATGGTTCTCCACTTGGCGTAGACGAAACAAAATTAACAAAAGAAGCATATGCTTGGACTGCTGAGCAAGATTTCCATGTATCAGAAGAAGTATATGAGAACTTCCGTAAAACGGTACAAGATGTGGGTGAAACAGCACAAGCTGAATGGAATACAATGTTTGGTGAATATACACAAGCATATCCAGAATTAGCAAATGAACTGCAAGCGGCAATGAACGGTCAACTTCCAGAAGGTTGGGAGAAAAACTTACCAACTTATGAATTAGGATCAAAAACGGCAACTCGTAATTCTTCAGGTGCTGTAATTAATGCGATTGCAGAATCTGTACCATCATTCTTCGGTGGATCTGCAGACCTTGCTGGTTCTAACAAAACATACATGAATAATGAAAAAGACTTTACAAGAGCTGATTACAGCGGTAAGAACATTTGGTACGGTGTACGTGAATTCGCAATGGGTGCAGCAATGAACGGTATCGCACTTCATGGCGGTTTAAAAACTTACGGTGGTACGTTCTTCGTATTCTCTGACTACTTACGTCCAGCAATTCGTCTTGCAGCGTTAATGCAATTGCCTGTAACATATGTGTTTACACATGACAGCATCGCTGTTGGTGAAGATGGTCCAACGCATGAACCAGTTGAACATTTAGCAGCGCTTCGTGCAATGCCGAATGTATCTGTTATTCGTCCTGCTGATGGTAACGAATCTGTTGCAGCTTGGAAATTAGCGTTAGAATCTACAAAAACACCAACTGCATTAGTCTTAACTCGTCAAGATCTTCCAACATTAGAAGGTGCAAAAGACGATACTTATGAAAAAGTAGCAAAAGGTGCATATGTCGTTTCTGCAAGCAAGAAAGAAACAGCTGATGTAATTTTACTTGCAGCTGGTTCTGAAGTAAGCTTAGCAATTGAAGCGCAAAAAGCATTAGCGGCAGATGGTGTTGATGCAACTGTTGTCAGCATGCCATCTATGGATCGCTTTGAAGCACAATCTGCTGAGTACAAAGAATCTGTATTACCAAAAGCAGTAACAAAACGTTTCGCAATCGAAATGGGTGCTACATTCGGATGGCACCGTTACGTTGGTCTTGAGGGAGATGTACTAGGTATCGATACATTCGGTGCTTCTGCTCCTGGTGAAAAGATCATGGAAGAGTATGGATTCACTGTAGAAAATGTTGTTCGCAAAGTAAAAGAAATGCTTTAATGATTTGTGAAAAATCTCTCCGGCATGGAGAGATTTTTCTATGTAAATGAGTTTATTCGACAGAAAAAGTTTTTTCTTTCTCCGTAGTCAGACAATCATTGCATATTTTCTTCTATATAATTTAGAGAAAAAGGTTGTCCAGATCGGGAGGGGAAAAATGAAAACATATGAATTGTATTTAATTCAAGAAGATATTGCGAAGACATACTTTGGTCGTGAATATTTGTTTTTCGATTTATTTGCTCGATTTTCAGAATCTGGTTCCCTTTCGGAAAAGAAAGTGTTATATAAGCAGATGAAGTATATTACGATGCCATTACAAGTAATGAAAATTCACCATAAATTAGAACAAGCTTTACGTAGGCTCGGGAAATATGATAGAACACATCATACACACATGCTTTATACTGGGGCAGAGTATGGAGAAATAACGGTAAAATCACAATATATTCAAATGAACACATCTGGAAATGCTTCAATGGAAACGACTTTTTTTGAAGTACTCAGGAAATGCGAATTGACATTTTTAGCAATGGATTATGAAAATAAAAAGTATGGTTGGCTAAATCCTTTGAAACAAGTACGAACATATGTGTAAAAATGTCGAATACAATCTTGTCTTATTGAAAAGGTTTTAGTACACTGTAAGGTAGACAACATGAAGGAGGAAAATATATGTCAGTTTGGGTAGTTGTTCTAGTGGGCGTATTAGCACTAGTAGCAGGCGTGGCGTTAGGATTTTTCATCGCCCGCAAATATATGATGAATTACTTACAAAAAAATCCACCAATTAATGAACAAATGTTAAAAATGATGATGATGCAAATGGGACAAAAGCCATCCCAAAAGAAAATCAATCAAATGATGAGCGCAATGAACAAACAACAAACAAAATAAGCGCTGAAGGGCACTCGATAAGAGTGCCCTTTCCTTTTGGGTAAATTAAATATTTAAAACTTTTAAAAATTCTGTATTTTTGATAAACTGAAAACATCGCTCATTTTAGGGGAGGGGATATAATGAAAGTATTTTTTAATTTAGCTTGGTTTTTTAAACAAGAGAAACGGGCGTACATAACGGGCATTATTTTGTTGTTTGGTGTAGCACTTCTTGAACTTGTAGCACCAAAAGTAATTGGAATTGTTGTAGACGAAATTAACAATCAAACATTGACATCTGAAAAATTGTTAAAATGGGTTGTTCTTTTAGCTGCTGTCGGAATTACAATGTACATATTACGTTATATATGGCGTATTATGATTTTTGGATCTTCTTTGAAGCTTGCACGCCAATTACGAAAGAAGTTATATGAACATTTTACGAATATGAGTCCATCTTTTTATCAATCACATCGTACAGGTGATTTAATGGCGCATGCAACAAATGATATTCAAGCAATTCAACAAACTGCTGGATCGGGTGTATTAACACTTGTTGATTCGTTAGCTGTGGGTGGATGTGTACTGGTGGCTATGGGGTTTACTATTAGTTGGAAGTTAACGCTAGTAAGTTTAATTCCCATGCCGATTGTAGCAATTTCTACTAATTATTATGGTACTTTATTACACAGACGCTTCCATAAAGCGCAACAAGCGTTTTCTGAAATCAATGATAAAGTACAAGAGAGTATGAGTGGAATGAAGGTCATTCGCTCGCTTGGTCAAGAAAAGGAAGATTTACAGGCGTTTCGAAAGAAGTCGGAAGATGTTGTACATAAAAATATGCTGGTAGCACGTATTGATTCTTTATTTGATCCAACAATTGCTCTTATTGTCGGTTTTTCGTTTTTAATTGCTGTTTGTTATGGATCGCTCTTAGTTGTACGCGGCGAATTAACAGTTGGTGAATTGATCACATTTACAGCATACTTAGGGACGCTTGTTTGGCCGATGCTGGCGTTTGGGTGGCTTTTTAATATCATGGAACGCGGACGCGCATCGTATGACCGCGTGGAAAAAATCCTATCACAGGCTTCAGATGTTGTGAATAAAGAGGATGCAATACATAATGTGGCAAGCGGTGATATTTCGTTTGCAATTGATACGTTTTCTTATAAGAAAAATGAAACTCTTCATTTAGAGGACATTTATTTTACTTTGAAAAAGGGTGAAACATTAGGGATTGTTGGACGGACAGGCGCAGGAAAAACAACGTTATTAAAATGTTTAATCAGGGAATATGATCATTTTAATGGGGGATTAAAAGTGGGGAATCAAGATATTCGTGATATGACGCTTCACGGTATTCGATCTGCTATTTCATATGTGCCGCAGGATCATTTTTTATTTTCAGCAAGTATAGGTGAAAATATTGCGTTTGGAAAGGGAGATGCTACATATAAAGAAATTACGCGTGCTGCTGATATCGCTTGTATCCACGATGATATTGTTCGGTTTCCGGAAGGATACGATACGGTAGTCGGGGAGAGAGGGGTTTCCTTATCAGGTGGACAAAAACAGCGGATTTCTATTGCACGTGCGTTATTAACGGATGCTGAAATTTTGATTTTAGATGATTGCTTATCCGCAGTTGATGCAAAGACAGAGGAAACAATTTTAACTGCTTTGAAACGAGAAAGGGCGCAAAAAACAACGATTATTACGGCGCATCGATTAAGTGCCATTCAACATGCAAACCTTATTCTTGTTGTTGAGGAGGGGGAAATTGTACAGCGAGGAACACATGAACAACTAATGGAACAAAATGGCTGGTATAAAGAGATGTATGAAAGTCAACAGTTAGAGGCGTTAGTTGAGAAAGGGGGCATATAATGACTGAGAAAAAAAGAAGTGATTTGTGGCGATTGCTGTCTTACATGAAACCATATAAAGGCTTATTATCACTGGCATTCTTATTTCTAGTTGGTGCAACTGTTACAGAAATGATGGGGCCGTTTTTAATTAAGCAGTTTCTTGATGAACATCTAGTTCCGCGTAACTTTGAACAGTCGGCACTTGTGACTTTATTTGTTGTATACATGATTGCTCATTTGTTAAAGGTTTTATTTACGTATTTAAATTTACTGTATTTCCAAAATATTGCGTTCAAAATTGTGCAAGATATGCGCGTTGAGGTGTATGAACATGTACAAAGGTTGTCACTAAGCTTTTTTGATCGTACACCAATTGGTACGCTTGTATCGCGTATAACAAATGATACAGAAGCGATTAAAGACTTCTATGTGAGTGTGTTATCAACATTTGTAAAAAATGTGGTGTTTTTAATTGGAATTTTAGTAGCGATGTTTTTACTAGATGTGAAACTCGCGTTGTTTTCCCTTTTATTAATTCCAATTATGTTGACCGTTATGGCGATGTATCGCCGAAAGAGCTCTATGTTTTATTTAGAGCTTCGTAATCAATTGAGTATTTTAAATGCAAAGCTAAATGAATCGATTCAAGGAATGAATATTGTGCAAGTGTTTCGCCAAGAGAAGCGGATGCGAAAAGAATTTGAAGAAGTAAATAATAAACATTACCGTGCTGGGCGCCGTACGTTAAAATTAGATGCATTATTTTTACGTCCAGCCACAGATCTTGTTCATATTGTAGCGATTGCATTAGTGCTTGCCTTATTTGGAATTGACGCTTTGAATAGTCCGGTTGAAGTTGGGGTGTTATATGCTTTTGTTAACTATATTGACCGTTTCTTCCAACCTGTAAATGAAATGATGATGAAACTATCTTTCTTCCAGCAAGCACTCGTTTCGTCATCTCGTGTCTTTCATTTGATGGATGAAAAAGACTTAGCACCTGTTCAACAAGGAAATGAAGAGCCGAAAGTACGTGAAGGTGAAATTGAATTTAAAGACGTTACCTTTTCCTATGATGGAAAACGTGATGTTTTGAAAAATGTATCTTTTCATGTAAAACCAGGGCAAACGATTGCTTTTGTTGGACATACTGGAAGCGGGAAAAGTACAATTATGAACTTATTGATGCGATTTTACAATATTAAAGCAGGGAATATTCTAATAGACGGTGTAAACTTAGAGAAATTTGAGGAGCAGGAAATTCGAAAAAGAATCGGTCTTGTGCTGCAAGATGCTTTTTTGTTTGCAGGAAATGTGAAACAAAATGTTCGTATGTATAATGAAGGTATTACTGATAAAGAAATAGAAGAAGCGGCGCACTTTGTGCAGGCAAATACGTTTATTGAAAAGTTACCAGAGCGGTATGATACTGAAGTAGTAGAAAGAGGAGCTGCATTCTCAAGTGGACAACGTCAACTTATTGCTTTTGCGAGAACAATTGCGACAAATCCGAAAGTACTAGTATTAGACGAAGCAACAGCAAATATTGATACAGAAACAGAAGAAGCGATTCAAACAGCACTGCAGCGCATGAGAAAAGGGAGAACAACAATAGCAATTGCACACAGGTTGTCTACAATACAAGATGCCGATCAAATATTTGTTATGCATGAAGGAGAAATTGTAGAACGAGGAACACATCAAGAGTTACTTAGCAAACAAGGGTTATACTATAATATGTATTTACTTCAGAATAAAGGAAGCCTTCAAAAAGCCTTGTAATCAAGGCCTTTGAAGGCTTTTTTCTTAATTATTTTTTATCACAAGCTATTCCATCGCCGTCACGATCTAAATGTTTTGCATAACCTGGTTCACCAGCTTTTATTGGAGCGGCTCCGGCCTTTCTAGCTTCGTCACAAGATTTGTAATGTACGTTAGTATTATTTTGTTTAGTGTCTGGCGCGGTAGCAGACGTTGTTTTGGTTTTTGCAATAGAATCTTTTTCAAATTGCTTTACCTCATCCATTGTTGCAAATGTTTTCACATCAAAAACTTTAACCCCATCAACACAAACTACTACTAAGCCATCAGTAGCCTGTAATACTTTACCAACATTTCCTTTACCTAATGAAATATCCACAGGATGATCTACATTCATCTCTTTATTTTTATTGATGTAATCATTGAAAGGCATATTTACTGGGAATGCAGTTTGTAAATCAGAAACTGAATAAGTCTTTTTTTCGTCCTTTGTTTTAGTTTCCATAGCCTTATTTTCTTTTTCAGAAGATGGCTGTGTTGTTGCTTTATTTTCTTGTTTCGTAACTGTAGTTTCCGTTTCTTTTTTTGTAGTATTTTTGTCGCCATTAAAACATGAAGCTAGTAAAACTACTATGAGAATAATAATACCTAAACAGCCTAAACAACCACAACCACGTCGTTTGTTTTCTTCTTTTTGAGTTTTGTTTGACATAGTGCTCCCCCTATATATTAAAATCACAATAGTTAGTATAACAAATTTAGATAATGAATTTACAAAAAGTTGAATTTATAAACTGTTTTTTGTAAGAAATATTATTTCTACAACCAATACAAAAGCTAATTCCATGAAAGAACTGACTTTGTATGTGTTACAGCACGAATGAATTCATCAAATTAATTTGTGAAAGTATACGTAATGCAAGAAATATGAAAAAGT
>NZ_JBALQK010000016.1:0-532 GCF_036965845.1 Bacillus sp. JJ1127
ATATAAGTGCTGCTGATTATTATATGACATCTGATACATTACCTGTTTTCCTTACAGAAATTGAAAATGTTAACTGGAACGGTCAAGATGTACATACTACCTTAAAAGAAATCATTCATAAATTTGCAACTACTCCTAATACAGAAAGTGATCTTGCTTCCTTATTAGAAGAAATTGATAAATATTTTTCATTCCATACAATTGAAGAGATCATCCACTCATTAGAGAAAGATAATGGGACCTTTGCTTTAAAAACGAGAGAAACATTACTATCAAAATCTCCATTTTCATTAAAAGTAACATTAAAACAATTAAGTGATGGAAAAAACAAATCAATAGAAGAATGCTTTGCAACAGATCTCATACTCGCTAAAAATTTCATGAGACACGAAGATTTCTTTGAAGGAGTACGTTCAGTCGTAGTCGACAAAGATCAAAATCCACAATATAAATATAAACAATTAAGTGATGTTTCAGATGAAGAGGTAAATCGCTTCTTCAATCTACTTAATGCATAATAAAGTGAAACTTT
>NZ_JBALQK010000016.1:642-842 GCF_036965845.1 Bacillus sp. JJ1127
CAAATAGCGGGATAAAAAGGCTAGATGGAAGCACTCTGTTTGCTTCTTCATCTAGCCTTTTACATATGTATCTTCACTGTAAACGAAAAACCATTTCCCCTTCTAATTAAATTGTGTTAAACTAATTTAAATTTAATTTTCGAAAAATTACATAAAAAAAAGGCGGAATGATTGTGGAGAACTATTTTCTTTTTATTATC
>NZ_JBALQK010000016.1:900-3243 GCF_036965845.1 Bacillus sp. JJ1127
TACCTGGTCCCGATACTGCAATGGCTACAAAAAATACACTCACCGCAGGAAAAATCGGAGGTGTAAAAACAGTCTTCGGTACATGTATTGCTCTTTTAATTCATACTTTAGCTGCTGTAATTGGTCTTTCAGCTCTTATTGTTAAATCTGCTTTCCTATTTTCTATTTTCAAATATGTTGGTGCTATTTATCTAATCTATTTAGGCATTAAAGCACTTTTGTCTTTAAAAAACAAAAACAGCATAACTACGAATGATCTACCGATGAAACATGCTGATGAAAACAAATCTTGTTTTCGACAAGGTTTTCTTACTAACCTTTTAAACCCTAAAGTCGCTGTATTCTTTTTGACCTTTTTACCGCAATTTTTAACGCCTAATCATAATACGCTTGTTCAGTTTTTGATTATGGGTCTTACCTACCTCATTTTAACAGTGATATGGTTTGCCTTTTATATATTTTTAATTGATAAAATAAGCGTCTTTATGAAAAAGCCTGCTACACAAAGATACATTCAAGGACTTACTGGCATTGTTTTAATTGGATTTGGTATCAAATTAGCTTTCGAAAAAAACAGTTAACGATAAAAAGTACACCTCTCTCTAATGGAGGGCACTGAAAAAGCCCCTTAAAAAAGAAGATAACCCCTACTGTATATAGGAGTTATCTTCTTTTTGTTTTCTATATATTGATAAAGATCCTGTTATTTACTCAAAGTAGACACTTTGTCAGCAGCCTTCTCTAATGAGTGGTGTACTTTTTGTACATGTAACAAGTTACATATATGTTTTATTTATCTATTAAAACCAGCGCTCTGTCACAACTTTTTTACGTGTATAAAATTGAACGCCATCTTTTCCATTTGTTCCAAGATCACCATAGAAGGATGCTTTATTTCCTGCAAATGCAAAGAATGCCATCGGCGCTGGAACGTTTACGTTTACACCAATCATTCCTGCATCAATGTTATCACGGAATGTTTGTGCATGTTTACCGCTTGATGTATAAATAACAGCTCCATTTGCAAATTTTGATTGGTTTGTAAGCTTAATCCCTTCTTCTAAATCTTTTACTCTCACAATACTTAATACCGGAGCAAAGATTTCATCTTGCCAAATTTTCATATCTTGATTTACGTCATCAAAGATTGTCGCTCCAACGAAATACCCCTCACGGGCTTCTTCATTAATTTTACGACCATCCACTAATAAAGTAGCTCCATCTGCTACACCGCTATTAATATAACCTAGCACACGCTCTTTATGAGATTCACGAATTAATGGACCTACATAATTATCTTCATGGAAGCCATCACCGACTTTTAATTTACGCGTTTCTGATACAAGAACATCAATGAATTCATCAGCAATTTCATCCACAACCGCTACAACAGAGCATGCCATACAGCGTTCACCGCTGCTCGCAAATGCAGAGCCAATAACACCTTGTACTGTCTTTTCAAGATTGCAATCTGGCATAACAATCGCATGATTTTTCGCTCCTGCAAGTGCTTGTACTCGTTTTCCATATTTTGTTCCTGTTTCATATACATAGCGTGCCACTGGCTCAGATCCAACAAATGAGACAGCTTGAATATCTTTATTTTCTAGAATGCTATTTACAACATCTTTTCCGCCTTGTACTAAGTTTAAAACCCCTTTTGGGAAACCTGCTTCATAAAATAACTCTACTAGTCTCTCTGCTAAAAGAGGTGTTCTTTCAGATGTTTTTAATACGAATGTATTACCGCAAGCGATTGCTAACGGAAACATCCATAACGGAATCATCATTGGGAAGTTAAATGGTGTAATACCAGCGACAACTCCAATTGGGTAGCGCCAAATTGAACCATCAATTCCACCTGCAATATTTGGAAGTGCTTGCCCCATCATTAAGTTTGGTGTTGATGTCGCAAGTTCTACAGCTTCAATCCCACGCTGTACTTCTCCACTTGCATCTTTTAATGTTTTCCCATTTTCTAATGTAATAATTTTAGCAAGCTCGTCTTTGTTTTCTTGTAAAAGTTGTAAGTATTTATATAATTGTCTTGAACGATTTGGAGCCGGTACTTTAGACCATGTTTCATAAGCTGCTTTTGCAGCTTCTACAGCACGATCGACATCTTCTTTTGGTGAAAGCGGAACATAAGCAATTATTTTTCCTGTTGCAGGATTCGGAACAGCTTCAACTTCCGTACCAGTAGATTCTACCCATTCACCATTAATATGATTTTTCACTCGTTTAATTTCTGTTGTAATCATTATATTCGCCCCTTTTTGTTTTATAAAATAGTAATGAAAGTATGATAAGCTTTACACCTATATAAATTCATTTTAATTTTTC
>NZ_JBALQK010000016.1:3362-13429 GCF_036965845.1 Bacillus sp. JJ1127
TTATGTCGATTTTTTAATTGATGTATATATAGTCATTATTCATGACTAGAGATTAATTGCTCACTTACCTTCTTATATAAAGCAGCCATGTCTTTTTCACCATATCCTGCTTTACCCGCTTCATCATACAAGTCCAATAGCATTTCACTCACTGGTAAGTGAAGCTCATTTTCTTTCGCTAAATCAACTGCAAATCCTAAATCTTTCTTTAATAGATTTACAGTAAAACCTGGTTCATAGTTTTCTAGTGCAATAAAGCTTTTATAATTACGTTCGTAGATTCTACTTTGACCGTAACTCACATTTAAAATATCGAACATTTTATCTAAGTCCATATTGTTTTTCTTTGCTAATGTCAGAGCTTCACTAACACCCGCTGTGTAAAAACCAATTAGTAAGTTATTAATGAGCTTTACAGTTGTACCACTATCAATTTGCTCACTGACATGAAAAACATTTGCTCCTAATACTTCCATCGCTGGTAAACCTTTGTCATACACTTCTTTCGATCCGCCAACCATAAAAGTTAGTGTTCGATTTTCCGCCCCAATCACACCACCACTAACTGGTGCTGCTAGGAAGTCTATTTTTTTACTATTCGAAAATTCAGCTATTTCCTTATTCAACTGTGGCGCTACTGTACTTGTATCAATTAGTACAGCATTCGGATGACTGTTCTCAATCAATCCTTCTTCTCCAAAATAAACAGCTTCAACAGCTCGTGAGGATGGTAAACTTGTAAAAATCAAATCACATGTTTCTGCTAATTTTGCAATTGATAAACCGACAATTCCCCCTTCTTTCTCGAAGGAAGCTTCAGCATCTTTATTCAAATCAACTCCATACACCGTGTAATTTGATTTAACTAAATTTTTAGACATTGGAAGACCCATATTACCTAACCCAATAAAACCAATCTTTTTCATATTGTTCTCCTCCTATTAAACAATATATTTTCCGCGATTTATAATCGCTTTCGCAATTTCTCTCTTTTTCGTAAATACGTTCGTATATAGAGGCACTGACAATTGACGGATTTCATCTAGAATAACGTTTCTATTTTGCTCTTCTTGCACTGCTGCAGAAAGAAGAACAATTGCCGCTGATTCTACTTTACGATATCCTTCTTCACAAAGAACATCTGTTATGATCTGTTTTGTATGTTCTTTTTCCTCACCATTTTTACTTACCGCTTTCTTCGTACGTAAAAATGCTGATTCCATTACATACACATCTTTCAACATGTCTGCTAATACGCGTGAATATTCTTGTTCTTGTTCAATTTTTAATTCAGGAGTTTTAGATAGCGTTTTCAAAGATTGTTTCAATAATTGTTTCGATAATAAAATATAGCGAAGATTTCGTTCTATATTTTCAAATGTGCCTTCGTCCACTTGATCCCCTATTTGCTTCATTTGTTTCATTAACATTTTCGCAATGGTTAATCGGTTAATTTCATTCGTTCCTTCAAATATACGACTAATTCTAGCGTCACGATATAATCGTTCTACTTCATATTCTTGCATATAACCATAACCACCGTGAATTTGTACAGCTTCATCTACAATATGTCCAAGCGTTTCTGAAGCATTCACTTTGTTAATAGCACATTCCATTGCAAATTGAGACATTTTTTGCATGATGCTTTCATCACTCTCATGAATTGCTTCATCAATCACACCTGCTGTTCGATAAGCTGCACTCTCCGCACCGTATGTAGCAATAATCATATTTGCAATTTTCTCTTGAATCATGGTGAAATCCACTAATTCTGTTTGAAACTGCTTTCGTTCCTTTCCGTATTGAACAGATAGCCCAATTGCTTGCTTTGCTGTGCCAATATTTCCAAAAGCGAGTTTCAGCCTAGCAAAATTGAGAATATTAAGAGCTACGTGATGTCCCTTACCAACTTCTCCTAAAACATTTTCAGCAGAAATTACGACATCTTCTAAAATAAGTGTTGCAGTAGAAGAACCTTTAATACCCATTTTCTTTTCTTCTAGGCCAATTGAGACACCTTTACATGTTCTTTCGACAATAAATGCTGTCATTCCTTTATTTGTTTTCGCAAAAACAACATATACATCAGCCATGTGAGCATTTGTAATCCACTGCTTTTCACCATTTAATGTCCAGGCTGTTCCATCCTCATTTAATACAGCACTTGTTTTTGCGCTTAATGCATCAGAACCAGCGTTAGGCTCCGTTAATGCATAAGCACCAATCCATTCACCTGATGCAATCTTAGATAAGTATTTTTCCTTTTGCTCTTTTGTTCCATAGTATATATATGGTAATGTTCCTACTCCGGCATGAATATTAAAGGAAACACTAAACGCTCCTGCATACCCCATCTTTTCCGCTACAAGTCCAGACACCGCTTTTCCTAATTCAAATCCACCATATTCTTCTGGAACCTCTATACTTAACAATCCAAGTTCTCCAGCCTTTTCAAATAATTGGCGAGAAACTTCATAATTGTGCTGCTCGATATTTTCAATTTGAGGAACAATTTCTTGTTTCACAAATTGTTCCGTTGTTTTTGCAATTAAATCTTCATCACCGGAGAAATCCTCAGGTGTAAAAAAGGTAGTATTAAGCTCCTTATTCAGCGAAAAAAATTCGTCCCATTGCAACTTTGTTTTCTCCATCTGTATCCCCCTATCATTTCGGTCTTCATTTTCTTTATATGCAAAATCTATGCCAAACTAAAAACTTGATAAAACACGGGCAACATGAAAAGAAAACGTAAAACTGTCTAGACAGTTTTACACGGTTATAACAATTTGTTTAGATTTTAAATCGTGACAATTTGTTATACAAGGTCGCCCTAGAAATCCCTAATAATGCTGCTGCTTTTGACTTATTCCCCTTTGCTTCTTTTAAAACGCGTTCGATTAACCCTCGTTCTTCTTCTTCACGCACCACCCTCATGGCTTCTTGTTTTGCCGGTAAAGACTGAATCATAGGTACTAATTTCTTCTGTTCCATATCTCGATAATAGAATTCTTCTGGCAAATCTTTAGCTCGTATATGTGCATCATCTGATAGTGCAAATAGCCTTTCTAACACATTGATTAATTCACGAACATTACCTGGCCAATTGTAATGGAACATAAGACGTAATACTTCTTTATCAAGTGTCTTTTCTTCAACACCATACATTTGACACAGTTTTTGTACATGTTCTTCGACAATGAGTGGAATGTCTTGTTTTCGAAAGCGAAGCGGTGGAATATGAATCGGAATAACATGAAGACGATGATATAGATCCTCTCTAAATGTACCTTCTCTAACCATTTGTTTTAAATCTTTATTTGTCGCTGCGATTAACCGGAAATCAACAGGGATTGGATGGGTATCACCTATTCTTTCTATCTCTCTTTCTTGTAAAACACGTAAAATTTTTACCTGCGTTAATAAGGACATATCACCAATCTCGTCTAAAAATAATGTGCCATGATTCGCAAGTTCAAATTTCCCTGCCTTCCCATTCTTTTTCGCACCTGTAAAAGCACCTTCTGCATAACCAAACAGTTCGGATTCTAGTAAATTATCTGGAATAGCAGCACAGTTGACACTAATAAATGGACCATCTTTCGTCATACCTGTATCATGTATAGCACGTGCAAATTGTTCTTTACCGACACCACTTTCTCCAGTGATTAACACAGAAGCTTTGGACCCCGCTGCTTTTCGAGCCATTTTTTTCGTTTCAGAAATTGCCTGGCTTTCTCCGAGAATATCTTCAAATCGTATTTGTTTCTTTTTCGGTTTAGAAAATGCCGGTTTGACACCACCATCTTTTTGATCAAACCTCTCTAATATTTTATAAATATCTGAAATCCCTTCATGAATAAGCATGCCTACAGCACCTATCACTCTTCCTTGCTTCCAAATTGGCATCCGATGCACAACTAAATTTTGTCCTTGCAAACGATGTACTTGATTTCTTTCTGGTACCCCTGTTTTCAATACAACTGGAAGCCTCGTATTCTCAATTACATTTTCGGCGAACTGTCCAATTGCTTCTTCTTTCGTTACACCAACAAAGCGACTATACATATCATTAAACATTTGAATAACACCGTTTTCATCCACAATCGCGATGCCTTCATACGCAGTATCAAATGAAAGTCGTAACCATTCCATGACATGTTGCGATTCTTCTAATTGTTGTTTTATAAATTCTTGAAAAGCAAAAAGCTCATTTTGACCTATAATACCTTCTAGCACTCCGCTTTTTTCATTGATCACATAAAATGGTAGATGCTGAACGACTTCCATTGTTGTTGTTCCATTTCCCTTATGAAAGAATTGATCTATGATGATATGAACTGAGGTACTCTCATCTCTTTTTTCTTTCATCCACTGAACACAATCTAATAATTTTACAATGCCGATCATTCGTTTTCCCTCTAGTACAGGCAGTTCATTAGTTTTTGATACGATAAGTAGATCGATCGCCTCTGCAATCGTATTACTCATTTTCACAAACTGAAAATCTTCATTCAGCCATCTTCCTACAGAGTAATCTTCTATAGAGTTCATATGTTTCCACCTCTTTTGCAAGCAATTAGAGAATATGAAAAGGCGATGACTCTCCACATCAAGCAGTTGTTTCGCCAAAGATGTATCATCATCGCCTTTTCCCTTTGTTTTATTGATCTTCAGATAAAACTGTTTTTGCAATTCCGTTATCTAATTCTTCAAAATCATGATACGAAATTGTTTCATACAATTCACTTCTCGTTTGCATATTAGATAGACCTTCTTTTTGTGAGCCTGTTTCTTTAATAAGTGTGAACACACGCTCATATGCTTTTGCTGCAACGCGAAGTGATGTAACTGGATAAATTACCATTTGGAATCCCATATTTGCAAATTCTTCTGCACTATAATATGGTGTTTTTCCAAATTCAGTCATGTTCGCAAGCAGCGGAACATTTACTTTACTATTAAATAAACGGAATTCTTCCTCAGATTGAAGTGCTTCAGGGAAAACAGCATCCGCACCTGCTTTTACATAAGCAATTGCTCTTTCAATCGCTGCATCCAATCCTTCTACGCCGCGAGCATCTGTACGTGCTACAACAACAAGTGTTGGTGCTACTTCTTTAATCGCTTTAATCTTCTGTACTAATTCCTCAGTAGAAACAAGTTTTTTTCCGTTTAAATGTCCACATTTCTTCGGTAATTGTTGATCTTCAATTTGGACAGCAGCTACATTTGCTTCCACCATCTCTACAGCTGTTCTCGCTACATTTAACACTCCACCAAATCCTGTATCAATATCGACAAGAAGAGGTAAGTCAGTTGCCCTAACAAGGTCTCTTGCTCTTTCAGCTACTTCAGTAGACGTTACAATACCTAAATCTGGTAAACCCTTACTTGCTGTATACGCAGCTCCCGATAAATAAAGAGCCGAAAATCCAGTATTTTTTGCAACAAGAGCAGCCATTGCATCATGTGCACCAGGGATTTGTAAAATTCCAGGTGCTTCTACTAAAGCTCGGAATCGATTAGCAAGCTCTTCTTGTGTTGACTGTTTATTCACAACCCAAGCCATTTTTATTCCCCCTATACTTAAATTAAGAAAAGATCTACAAATTCATTTACATTCATAGTTTCTAATTTTTCTTCATTCAAACAAGCTTCATGAATTTTTTCTTGTTGCTTATTAGAATAATGAACGGCCATATTTGCAGAGAACTTTTGAACAATCTTTGGAATTGCTTCATCTCTACGGAAACGGTGACCTAATGGATATTCACACTCTACATTTTCTGTTACTGTGCCATCTTTAAAATGAACTTGAACAGCGTTGGCGATTGAGCGCTTGTTCGGATCAAGGTAATCCAAACTATACTGTTTATTTTCTACAACAACCATTTTGTTGCGCAATTCATCTACGCGAGAATCTGATGCAACTTCATCTTCATAGTCATCTGCAACGATATCACCTTTTAATAAACCGATTGCCGTAATGTATTGTAAACAGTGATCACGGTCAGCTGGGTTATTTAATGGACCCTCTTTATCAATAATACGAACTGCTGATTCATGTGTCGTAATTGTAATACGATCAATTTCATCTAATCGTTCTTTCACTTCTGGATGTAATCTCACTGCACATTCTGCAGCTGTTTGAGCATGGAATTCTGCTGGATATGACACTTTAAACAATACATTTTCCATTACATAAGAATCTAAAAGTCTTGCTAATTTTAGTTCTTGCTTGTTAAACAATACATCTTGGAATCCCCATCCTGGTGCAGATAATGCTGTTGGGTAACCCATTTCACCTTTTAATGCAGTAAGTGCAAGATGAACACCACGGCTTGTTGCATCCCCAGCTGCCCATGACTTACGTGAACCTGTATTTGGAGCATGACGATATGTACGAAGACTAGAATTATCAATCCATGCATGAGACAATGCATTAAAGATTTCTTCACGTGTACCACCAAGCATTTTCGTAACAACTGCTGTTGTCGCTACTTTTACGTATAACACATGATCAAGACCAACGCGGTTTAAACTATTTTCTAATGCAAGTACACCTTGGATTTCATGCGCTTTAATCATCATTTCAAGTACATCTCGTACTTTTAATGGTTCTTTTCCCTCTGAAATACGAACGCGGCTCACATAATCTGCAACAGCTAAAATGCCACCTAAATTATCAGACGGATGTCCCCATTCTGCTGCAAGCCATGTATCGTTATAATCTAACCAACGAATCATACAGCCAATATTAAAAGCACCGCGTACTGGATCAAGTACAAATGATGTTCCCGGTACACGTGTACCATTTGGCACAACAGTTCCTGGTACGACAGGTCCTAGTAATTTCGTACACTCTGGATATTGCAGTGCTAAAATTCCACATCCAAGCGTATCAAGTAACACATAGCGTGCTGTACTGAATGCTTCTGAGCTTGTCACCTCTTTATTTAATACATAATCCGTAATCTCTTCTAAAATTGCATCTTTTTGTTTAATTTCATTTGTTTTAATCATGCTATCCTTCCCTTTCTGTCGAAAATTCGTTATTATTAAGAATGGGTGTCGGTCAAACACCCACCTGGCGGGCGGCCTTAACAACTCCCCAGTTGTTTTTATTTGCTAAGCACATGTCGCTCGCCGATATAATTTACACGTGGGCGGAACAATCGATTATTTGTATGTTGCTCAATCACATGCGCACATAAGCCTACCGTTCTTGAACTGAAAAAGATTGGTGTATATAGTTGAATTGGAATACCTAACATCCAATAGACTGGAGCAGCATAATAATCTAAGTTTGGATAGATTCCTTTTTCCTTCTCCATAATCTTTTCTCCAGCTTCACACATTTCATATAGTGTATAATCGCCTTTCACATCACATAGCTGTTTTAATGCTTCTTTCATCATAAGCGCTCTTGGATCCATCTTCTTCATGTAGACGCGATGCCCAAATCCCATGATTTTCTCTTTGTTATGTAATTTCTTATGCAGTAACTCTTCAAATTTCTCAACATTTCCTGCTTCTAACAACATGTACATAACCGCTTCATTTGCGCCGCCATGTAAGCTTCCTTTTAAAGATGCAACTGCACCTGTTAAAGCACCGTATAAATCCGATTGCGTAGATGCTATAACGCGAGCTGTAAATGTAGAGTTCGGCATTTCATGTTCACTATATAAAACAAGAGAGCGATCGAATATTTTTTCTTCCAGCTCAGTTGGTTTTTTACCAGTTAACATGTAGAAGAAATTCGCACTATACGATAATTCTTTAAGGGGTTGAACAGGCTCTTCATTATTTAAAATATGATAACTGTTTGCCACAATATTTGGCACTTTGCTTAGCAGTTTATAACCACGATCTTTATTTACTTCTAACGAACGATTTTCAATATCGTTATCGTAACCAGCTAACGCAGATACACCTGTACGTAATCCATCCATAGGATGCGTTTCTTTTGGCAATGCTTTTAAAACATTGAACACACCTTCTGGCACTTCATATTCTTCTTTCAATTTCTTTTCAAGTGTTGTTTTTTCATCCTCACTTGGTAGGTGTTCCTCTAATAAAAGGTGCACAATGTCTAAATACTCTTTTGTCTTTGATAGCTCGATTAAGTCATATCCTTGAATAACAATTTCACCTTTTACTGTGTCAAGAAACGAAATTTTCGTCTCCGCTGCAACTACACCATCTAATCCCGGGGAAAATTTTTCTTCAGCTTTCATTATCATTTCCTCCAATCCTAATAGATCTTCGTGCACATAATTGTAAGCATTTACAATGTTGTGAAACTACATTTCTACTTCAATGTATCAGAGTTTTTAGAAGATTTCAATTTATTTTATAATGATAAGTTTCCTATACTTTTCCTGCTGTAACAAAATTATTTTTTAAGAATAACGTATAAATTTTTTATCAAAAAGTTCGATATTCTTCCTTTTCTTTTGAACCGAAATATATTAATTTTCAACAAAATTCCCTGTAAAGCTTACAAAGAAAACAATTTATTCCATTTATTTATTAATTTTTTCCAGAATATAAAAAAAGCGAGTTGTACATACACACAACTCACTTACACATATTTTATATATTGCTATTAATACAATACAATTTTTATATAAGATATTTTTATTTTTAATAAAGTTATTATTTTACATAATTGAATTCAATCTCATCCATTTCTGTTTGATAACTCACAACTAATTCATAGTCTTGAAACTAGTAAATATCATCCGCATCAACAAAAAATTAGATGCCGTCCCGTTCAGTAGGTGTTGCTATATCTTCTGGCGCTTCAAAAGCTAATCCGAAAAAATAACCGGATTGAATTGTGCTATTTCCACCATATCTAACAACAAACCGAACAAAATCGTCAGTCTATAGATTCAATTTTAATGTCATACTTTAAATCTACTTTCTTAATAAAATTCTCTTTACAGCTCAAAATCAATAAAAATATCCAAGCTCTTTTCTACGTAACCTCATATTATATATCAAAAATAGGAGGTGAAAATTATGACTCATATTATTGATTTCCAAGCTACTCAACCACGTAATAAAACAGATGCAGGACACCCAACACCAATTTTGCATACTCCTAAAAAAAATAACGTTGCTCAGTTACGAATAAATATCCCTCATAGAAATTCTCGTGATAATACAGTCGAATTAATTGCAACAGTTGGAGTTGAAGGAATTACAAATATCGCTCAAATCGTGTTTCGTATTTTCCGTGATACAACTCAGATTTTCAATACACAAGTTGGAATCGAATCAACTGGTTCAGAACAATTTTATGCTATAACTTTCCAAGCAATTGACAAAGATCTAAGATCTGGAAAGCATGTTTACACGCTAACTGCTGAAAATATTACATCTGATGCAGAAGCTGCAATAGTAGGTCCAATTTCTTTTAGCGCGTTAGCAATCGGTAACCATGACGATTGGTGTTAATAGAGCTGCTAAACTATTTAAATTTGCTTAAGTAAGGAAGAACTCATTTTTTGTTCTTCCTTTTTCTTGTTTACATTCACTTTTTATTCTTTAAAAACTTATGTACACATTTACAGCTTGTGCAAGAATATACTGCTCTATAATGCAATTTAGGAGTGATCTTTTATGTATGTATTCCCTACAAGAATTGCCGTTGCAGCTCCTGTAGCTCCTTCTGTACATGTTGCCCCAGTCCACGCAGGAAGTTCTGATGTTGGCGTTGAACTTCCCGCAACTTGGCAGCACTATCAACTGCCCGGTGCAGCAGTCCCTTCCTTTTGGCAGCACGGCATACCGCCTAGTGGCACTCCCTATTATGGTCCAGGTTATCCCACTCCTTCTCCATATGCTCCCTCCCAAATTTTCTATCATTTCCCTTCAATTTATTTTCAAAATTTTTATGGGACTTTTAACATATAGTAATAACACAGAGGCTTTTCACTGCATAAAAAAAACACCTACGTTACCGATTCATATACGGTATCATAGGTGTTTTTGAATACATTTCTATATGCTATAGACTTTTAGGAAACTCTATATTTATTGGTTTGATGTTGTCT
>NZ_JBALQK010000017.1:0-5718 GCF_036965845.1 Bacillus sp. JJ1127
ATATAATAGCGTATGTTATTCTCATTGGTAGATATTTTTTTATAAAAAGGCTTATCGACAAAATACAAATATCGTACGCTAAAAAATCCCTAAAAACGGTTCTTAATGTTTTTTCAACACCTTGCTTTTAAGTCTTATATTGCCTCTCCTTATGTACCAATCACTACAGCCTTATCCTACAGGATCTACAAAATGTTGGGGCCACCTGTAATAAGATAACCTTTTCTCATGCAAATGTAGCGTGTAACATAAATAAAACAAAAAAAACAATTGCTATTTTAAAATGCCACTTCTTGTCTTTCTTTTTATATCGCTTCAAGCCCATAAACATTAAAAAAAATAAAACAAAAATAGTTATGATCCCTGAAAAATAAGTAAAGTTCCACTTAAATCCTTTTAATATTGCCATATAGCCATGTAGTAAAACAATACCTGTAGATAAAATAGCAAGTGGTACATGCCATTGTCTAACCAATTTACCTATAAATTGTAATAAAGTTTTTAATTCAAAATTCCCTATGATCATCTTTTTAAAAGGTTTCCACTTTAACAATAAGAAAATAGGATATATTGATAAAGTAACAAAGAATCCAATTCGTGCAATAGAACCCATTTCTTTAAAAGTTCCTTTATAAGCACGAATATTCTCCGTTAACCATTGTTCATAAAAATACGAAATACATAAAAATCCTATCAAAAATAGAATAACAACAACACCAAGTGTAATTATAACTCTTTTTCGTTCTTTTGGATTAGAAATATAATTTGATAAAAAACCAGCTTTTTTAGCATTTAAAGAAGAGTGTCTATCCACTACTATATTCTCCTTTTCTTCATTTACATGTTCATAATAGCATATTAGAAAACACAACACTATTCTAAGAAATTTGTACGATAAGGATCAGAAAAATAGAACCGCTTCATATTTGGAAAATTATAGCAAGGTTTTTAAATTCTTTTTAAAATAACCAATAAGCATCTCTGTCGAAATAAGTCCTCCCGATGAACTTCCTGCTATAACTGTATCATCTGTTAGTGTTCTATATTTATCGTCAATATAGCAAAACACACCTTATACTTATAACCTTAAACGACTATCACTCTTTGAAAGTCTCTTAAATTATAGTCTCATCTTAAAACTTAATCCCCCCAAAATACATTTATCCTTGGCACATGAATCTTATATAATAAGGTATGTAATATTAAAAATCTAACAGAATGGATGAACATAATGAAGATTTTAGTAATCGAAGATGACCAGCCCCTTCTAGAAGGAGTTGCAGCAGTTTTACAGGAGGAAGGATATGAAATTGATTTCTCTGTAACTGGTGATGAGGGATTATTTATGGCGAAGCAAAATATTTACGATGGCATTATTTTAGATATTATGCTACCGGAAATAAATGGCTTTGAGATTGTGAAAGAAGTACGTGCTGCTTCCATTAAAACGCCTATTCTTCTTCTTACCGCTAAAGATAGTGTAGAAGATCGAGTAAAAGGTTTAGATGTAGGTGCAGACGATTACTTGATTAAGCCGTTTGCAGTACCAGAGTTACTAGCAAGAATACGTGTACTGCTACGTGAAAAGGGAACGATTGGAGAACAGAATGTTTCCTATGGGCCTATCCGTTTACACATGCAAGAACATGACGGATACATAGACGACCACAAATTATATTTGACGACTAAGGAATATGAACTACTTGAATATTTCCTACAAAATAAGGAACAAATCTTAATTCGCGATCAAATTTTCAGCCGCATTTGGGGCCTAGATTCTGATGTAGGGCTTGGTGTTGTAGATGTATATGTTCATCATCTGCGAAAAAAAATAAGTGCGTTTTATGACCAAACGCTCATTCATACTGTACGTGGTGTCGGATTTATATTCAAAGGAAATAACCAAGATGTTTAAAAAAACCAAAATACAACTTGTTACTTTAAATACCATTGTTTTTTCATTGATTTTATGTGTATTTGGTGTCATTTTGTATGTATACATGAATCATATTATTTATAAGGAGATTGATTCAAAACTTTACAATGTGTCTAAAGAAATACAACACGAAGGTATGAATCGTATTATTAAAGAACATGATTCTAAGCGGGAATCAGAGCGAAAAATTGCATACTTAATTTGGGATAAAAACGATCAATTTATAAAAAGCATACCGGAAAATGCGATTTTCTCTACTGATATCAATGACTTCTCGCCTTCTCAGTTTCAGGACAACAAACTGTGGACACAAACAATCAATAATCATAGTTACCGTATCCTTAAGGTTGAATCATCTTCCAGTTATTTAAAAGATATCTCGGCCCATACGATCGAGATTGTCTTAAATATAGATACAGAGGTGACTATACTGCAAAATTTGCTCATATTAACTATAGGGGGCTGCTTTGCAGCATTTATCATTTCTTTCTTTGTAGGGTGGCTTTTAGCGAATCGTTCACTTGTTCCGATTCAACAATCCTGGGAAAAACAAACTCAGTTTGCAGCGGATGCTTCCCATGAACTGCGAACGCCATTGTCTGTTATCCAGACACACTTGGAATTATTATTCCGTCATCCACAATATACAATTGAACAAGAAAGTATGACGATTTACAAAGTACTGCAAGAAGTAAAAAGGATGAACAAACTTGTTGCGGACTTGCTAACTCTTGCAAAAACAGACTCGAATCAGCTACTTATTCAAAGGAAAGAATTTCAAATCGGAGAGTTATTCAGTACAATCATTCATCAATTTGAACCCATTGCAGATTTGCGAAACATTTCGATTAGTAAAGATATCGAAGAGCAGTTAATGTATAAAGGAGATAAAGAAAGGATTCATCAACTGCTCATTATTTTGATGGATAATGCCATGAAATACAATGTTGAAAATGGAAAAATCACAGTCACATGCAACAAAGATGGAAGTTTTATCACGATCATAATAGAAGATACAGGTATCGGTATTGCAAATGAGGAACTTCCTCACATTTTTGACCGCTTCTATCGCAGTGATAAGAGCAGAACACGTTCTGAAGGTGGAACAGGATTAGGTCTATCTATAGCTAAGTGGATTACAGACGCTCATAATGGTGAAATAAAAGTCTGGAGCGAACTGCATAAAGGGACACGCATTATTATTAAATTTCCAATATAACGAACAAAGGGTGTCAAGAGGAACTTCTTCCTATAACTTGACACCCTTTGTTGATATTGAACGGATTAGTTAAAAAACAAATGGCATCGTACATTCATTTTTTAAATTGCTACTGAGGTTGACGATGTACGTGCTGTTTTTTTTTAGAAAATCTCCATGCTTTCCACACATTTGCAACTAATATCCCAACTAACAGAAAAACTAATCCCCCAAGTATCAGATAAGAAGCTATACTTACTGTGGCTGCAATGACACCAAATATAATTTGATCTTTATATTTACCTAAAGAGGTCGGCGGGTCAGTAAGCATAAAAAATGCTAGGAATATGACTGAATTTATATAAGGAACTCTTAGCATATCTCCTACATTTTCGGTTCCTGCAATTCCCATAATCAGCAGTATAAGAAAATAAACTCCTAAAAATGAAAAAACTTGTGGGAATTTATTTACTTTCTGTGCTACGAAAAATCCTGTGATGCACACAAATATAATACACCAAGCAGGAAGCATAGATAGCCCTCCCCACCAGCTTTGTCCGCTTGAGAACAAAACGCCTGTGACAAGTAATCCAAAGGCAGCAGGATTAAATATAGGTTTTTTCTTAACTGTAAACAGATGCTTTGATGCAATTGCAATTGCTGCTGTTAATGCTGAAATATATACTGAAACCATTGGACTTAGTATGAGCGCCACAATCAAGCCTGTTATAGCGGCTCCATCAGGAAAAGTAAGCTTTCGTTTTTTTAAAATAGCGATCAAGGTATCTATGAACATGGCAGTTATAGCTGCCACCCCTGCATGAACAAAACCTGAATAATCAGCCTCATTTATCTGCGCGATTATCATTAATAAAAGCAGCATAACTAAAACGGATCTTTTAGGAGTCATAAAAGGTTTATGAGTTCGTTTTTGTCGCCGGCTTTCTCTTGTTTCATCCACGATAACATATCCTTTTGGTGTACGAAGATATTTATGTTTCGCCTCATGCATTACGTTTTCTTTTTTATTCACGCTCATACAAATATTCCCCCATTCCTTGCGTTATATTTATGTCTAAAGAGGATGTAATCCATATGCCTTCGAGATCAACATTTTTTAGAAGCACTCCCCCTTCTTTTTTACCTAACAGAAAAGCGGCTGTTGAAAAAGCATCTGCCATCATCGCAAAGGGCGCGATTACAGTACAGCTTACTATGTCGGACTGAGACGTCCCTAAATGTGGGTGTATGAGATGATGCTCGTTCATATGAACAGAACTCTTTCGTTCATAACTACCAGAGGTGCAAACTGCCTTATCGGTCAGCTGAACGTTACAAATTGTTTTCTCCTTTTGGAAAGGATGTTGAATACCAATGACCCATGGTTCTCCCTTTTCATTCGTACCGCTAGCAAAAAGATCTCCGCCGGCGTCGATAACAAACCCTTCAAAATCACGCAATTCTTGAACTGCTAAATCAACTGCTAATCCCTTTGCTACAGCACCTAAATCCAACAAAAGCGGTTTTTTTAACAAAACAGTCCGTTTTTCTTCATCTAAAACCACATCTTTATAACTAACAGAAACCTCTGTAGCTACATTTGAAACCAGTTCTTCTCCCGTTAAGTAATGACGGTTAAATCCGTACTTCTCAAGTGTATGACCTAACGTTGGATCAAATATTCCTTGCGTTACATCAGCTACTTGCCATGCAAAGCGAATAGCTTCAAAAAGAGTATGACTGACTTGCGTGGCTTTACCACTTTGCATAGACAGACGTGTAAGCTCACTTTGATAATGGAAGCGGCTGCATACTTTTTCTACAGAGTAGAACGCTTGAAATGCCCTTTCCATTTTTTCTTTTATATATGTTTTTGTGCGTGATGTGACTACTTTAATATGAATAATCGTCCCCATACAAAGTGCAGATTGCTCATATGTTTTTCTTATATGATTAGGCATTACCTGTCACACTTCCCGTATTTTTTTTGTTATAAAACACATTGGACTGCTTTGCCTGTAATAAAGCATCCTGAACCGCTTCTTGAAAATCTTCTGTACTTCTTGTTGCTCCGGAAACCACATCTACATCTGTACTTTGTCGATTTAGAACTTGCTGAGGCAATTCGTCAATATAAGATTGAGAATAAGAAGTGGTGCAATCTGTGATTTGCACCGATGTAATTTTATCTTTTTGAATTGTAACCGCTACTTTTACTGAACCGATACGATTTGTTCCATGACCATAATATGTTCCATCTTTATAGACACTGTTAACCTGTTTAGCTGCATCAGAAGTCCTAGAAGATACATTTGGTTGTGGGATAGATGTCGGTATATTTTTAGAGGCTTGTTCTAATTCTGCTTTTGAATCTTCCGTAGAAATATATCCTGCTGTATAAATCATTCCTACAGCAATTGTACATAGCGTAATCATTTTGTTTCCCATCTTAGCCATATTCATGACCTCCAACATCATTATAAATAAGAGTATTTGAATCTTTATCTTTAATTTTACATGGCTATTTTTAAAAAAGTTTTAAAAACTTCTCTCTAGTAAAGTAAGCGTCAAATAACTCCAAAAT
>NZ_JBALQK010000018.1:0-8273 GCF_036965845.1 Bacillus sp. JJ1127
CAATATATAAACTGCCTAGTACATGTATTATTAATTTCAAAACTAGATCCAGATATGGAATTAAAAGATGAAGATATACTAATTTTCAGCAGAAAGGAAAACTATAGTGAAGTATTCGAAACACATATTAACGAAATCTACACACGTATTTAAAATAACGAATATATTAATGATCATTTACAATTTCTATCACAAAAAGCTGAAGAAACTCACCAAAATGAACTATATGTATTTCTAAAAACATTACACTATATTGCATTAGAAGAAATCATTAATGTTCAAACTAAGTTTGGTTTACACCCTAAGTCAAATTCCAAAAATATTTCTACTTTAAAACAACTTATCGCTATACAATTAGAAAAAATAAGCGGGTTCTCGGGCTCATCAACATCCTATGATTATATTCCACATACATTTGAAAAAATGAACTATTCTAGTCAGATCCAAAAGATTGATTTTTTTAGGAATCTGGGAGTTCTACCATTACCTATATCCTTAAAAAATTGGTATACGGATTCAAATGGTAAAACAAGCGAATTAGCAAATTATTTACAAAACGGAGTTATTAATAAATGGAGAGAAGAGTATTGGTCTAAATTCTTTACCCCATATTTGAATAAAACATCAGATTGGAAGAATGAAAGAGAATATAGGCTTCTAATACATAGTTCTTTAAATACATTTGATAATCCCCAAAACAGAAAACTAAAATATAAATTTGAGGACCTAGAAGCAATTATTTTCGGTATGAACACTCCTAAAGAGCACCAAATTGAAATCATAGACATTATTAAAAATAAATGTAAGGAAAATAATAGAGCATTTTTCGATTTCTATAAAGCTAACTCCAGTAACGGTAAGATTCAGATTAAAAAGTTAAATATAAACATCCACTAATATTAATAATAAATATTAATTTTCGAACAAAGGTGTCTTCAGCAAATTAAAGACACCTTTAAATTTGCATTATTCTCATTGTATTAAATAAAAACTCAGCACAGCTGAGTTATATTAGTAATCTATTCAATTCTCTTTTTTGAATTGGTGTTTCAATTAATAGATCCAAATAATAACCTTCTTCTGTATCAAAAAAATACTCCATTGTCTTCGCAGATTCTTCTTCTTCACTTTGCATATATTTTTCTACCTCATAATTAGAAAGAGCTGAAACCGATTGAGCGATTAAAGAATAAACAAATCGCTCTGCCAACACGTTATTCTCAAAATGTTTTTTTTCTTTTCGGAAACAACCAGGAGCATTATAAGTAAAAGAGACAAAACTATGCATAATAAAATCCCCCTTTAATTGTCTTTGAATAATTAATGAATTTTCGTATTTTTCTCTTCCATTAAATCTAGTAGTTTAAATCTACCTTTTCCTGTTTTTATTAGTAAACCCTCCTCAACCAACTGGTCCATAATATTACGAACTACATTTACATCTAATTTCATTTCTTGTTTTATACGTGTCACTACCGTATCCCCTGATGCCATAATATAACTTTTTACCCGTTCAAATGGCGTTGGCAATGGCTTTATGGTTAAACCATTGATTGGACGTTCATAAGGGAACAAATCACATATACTTTGCAATATATCTTTTGTTTTCCCTTTAGCTAAGTCAACAACAGGACTTTGAAATCTTACGTATTCTTCACTCATTACAGGACTTTTTAGCAAAGCATCCCCTTTACCAAGTAATTTCACGGCTGGTGCGCTTCCAAAAACCGTTTTATAGTCATGATAGCTGCCACAACTAAATGCAATTTTCGTTGGTAAATTTGCCTTTATTAATCCGTCTACTACCTTAACTTCTGGCCTTTGAGTACCACAAATCACATAAATACCTGCCGCTCTAGCCTTTTGGCCTATTCGTACAATATAGTCTTTCACATCAGGGTTTTGCATTACTAAATCACTAAACTCATCCACTATACAAATGATATACGGAAGCTTTTCAACATCTGGTAAAGCATTATAGTCGATTAAATCATCTATATCGTATTCCTCCATCAAAGTATATCTCCGGTCCATTTCTTCAGTTACGGCAGCTAAGACTGCTGTTGACTCCTCAACTTCAGTAACTATTTTTTGAACATGAGGGAAATCCTTAAATTTCTTAAAATCAATACGCTTTGGATCTATAATATAAAAATGCAAATCATAGGGCGTTTTCAATAAACATAAGGACAAAATTACTCCAATTAAAAAATAAGTTTTTCCACTTCCAGTTGCCCCAGCTATTAACATGTGCAAAGTATCTGTTAAGTCCTCAAAGAGTGGTTTTCCATGTTCATCTAAACCAATGATGAAAGGTAATCTTGCCTCTTTTGTAAATGTTAAAAATTCGGAACTGCTTAAGATATCTCGCAAGTAAACAACACTTCGTTTCTCTTTTGGAAAACTAAACATAATTGAGTTCAGTTCTGAGGCAGATGATAACTGTAAATCCTCTAGACCAACAGCTACCCGTATATCCTCCACATGCTTTTTAATATCTCTAAATTTAACATTTGAAGGAATCGAAAGGGTTACATGCATAATTGTAGATCCTTCTTCTATTTTGGTAATTTCGCACGATTCCTTTACAATATTTTGTTCTCTCAACACATTAAGAATCTTTAATGTATTCTCATCTGCTTCTAAACGCGTATTACGTTCCTCTTTTGTATAAGGTAATAGTTCAATCACTTTTTCCATAAAGTCGGAACTGTACACTGTATTTGTATCCGAATTAATTGCAGAGCCAATAATCATACATTCATTCGTTCCAATAACATCTCTTTTAATTTCTTGTCTCTCCTGCTCTACCACTAAAGACAAAATTTCACTCTCACTTATATACTGTGTATTTTGATTCACATTAATCTTTCTGCTTTTTATACTATCTATAACATTTTCATTTTCTTCAATTTGAGTCATCTGTAGGCGATTAAAATAAGTAATTTTCTCTAATGAATTAGCAATTGTATGCTGCAAATAGTCTTTTCTCGAAGCGTCCTCAACATTGACCCCAATGATTAATTGGTATTGATATAATGGCTCCTTTATTTTTGTTTCTATATCCTTCACCTGAGAATTCTTATTTAGTGGATAGTTCATACTTTCGAATAGTTGATGAACATATTTTTGGAACTTCCGTTTAAATACAGTATCTGAAGGATTTGTTATTCCAGATAAATAGTCGATGTATTGTTCAATGAGGTCTTCTTTCGCCCTATCCTCTTTCTTAGTTAAAAATTGTATAAATATTTTTTCATTCTCCTGCAGTACATCTTGTATATTGTGAAAAACCCCTTTTCCTTTCTCATTCTTTAATGGAAATATACTCCCTTTTTGTAAAGACACTAAATATAAGTCCATATCACATATTACTTCTATAAGATAATGACTATCTATTCGCTCCTGAACTAACTCAAAGTTATTCCCCACTGGTGTAGACAAATAATTATCACAACCATCTTTATGAATCATCTTCTCAAATCCAATTGTTGTATTCACATCACAGTTTAAAACATATTTAACTGAGTTTTCGTCAAAAGTACTTATAGAATATATCGTCGGTAATAAGATATCTGCTTGAGAGGTAAATCTACCCCGGAATTGTTTAAAAAACATCATCAATCCCCCAATTTGATTTATTTTCTCTTTCCTTTTTTCCATAGCTTCATCACAGTTCCTTTTAAAGGAATTCTTGTAAAATGGCTCTTTAACGATTTCCCAATAGAAAACACATCATCTCCATTATCTTGGAAACCTTTTAAAAAGCTTGGAGGATTCGCGACCCTATAGAAACCGCCAATTATAAATAAGATTTTTAATAAAATCATATTTGGTTCTATAAGTCCCCTTGTTGCAAATAGAACTATTGCCATAAAAGTAATAAATGTTGCATGTATAAGTTGTATCAAAGACAACAGCTTAACATTTTTCCACCATAGGTTAAACCAATGTCGATGTTGATCAAATATCCATGTACATAGTGCTAATGGAGTACTTATTACAAGTAACATCAAATCAAACCATCGCCGTCCAGCTTTTAATAAAACAGGAATTAGCGTAGAAATAAGCAAGAAATCAAAACCTATTAGTGCAACTAAATTGACTACACTCAAGGATCCATTAAGCACCAATTCACCAGCTTTAATTTCACTTATACCAATACCAGTAATTGCATCAGAGCATAGATTCAACAATGAGAAACCTTTTGCAAAAAGTGTAGGAGCAGCACCGGTAAATAATAAGGCAAGAGGAATTCTATGAAGGATTTTCCGTATAGGAGTATGTGTTTTACGAAGCATCATTTTTATCGAATTAATAGTACATAAAATCATGATTAATATAAGTGAAATAGTGAAAAATACAAATGTCTGATCTTTAATAATGGTTGTTTCAAACAGAAATGCTGGTAACTTTAATAAGACATTTGATACTAATTCAAAAATTTCATTAAGCAAAATTACACTGCCATTATAAATGTGTTGAGGCAGATTTTTTATAAACAAGTCTATACTATCAATCGCATTTGTTATCCCTGTCACTTTTGACTTAATATCTGTCAAAAGTGTACTAACACTTTCAAAATAATTACTACCTGGAATAAATGAAAATGGAGCAGGATCCTCTGATTTGACAGGAAGCTTAAATTGAAATTTATCTTCTAATGGTGCCCATGGTTCAGCAGCACTTTCCATAGCATAAGCTTCTTTCACATGAAACATCAGAAAAGATGTAGCTACGGTTGCATAGGGAATAAGGTTTCCAAAGCCTCTTGAAATGTAGGTAAGTACCTTGTGGGATCTATATACCACTCTAGATTTCCAAACAGTGAGTGGAACAATAAAATGATGCAAAATATACCGAGTGGCATCAATAATACTTGAATTAACCCGCGAATAATATCGTTGCTCCATTCCTGAGCAAACTTGTGTTTTCGAAACATGCGGCAGACTCCTGCCAATACGGAACCTACTAGTGCAATTCCGATTGCTATGATAATACAGCTCATTAATATAGCCAATAATATTTGAATCATTTCTGCCGGCATTAATACTGCTTCGGCAGTCTTTGATACTGTTTGAGCAGCAGCTGGTGATGCGTACATGAGAAAACTGCTTAACATCGGTACACTTCTTTTGGCCATTTCTAACCATTGATACTTTTTCTTCTTTTTGCTGTTTATCACTTCCCTTTTTAGATTTTTCACATGAAAAGGGACTTTCTTAAGTTGCTCATTAAACTTTTTTTCAACATTTCGATACTCGGACTGATTGTGATGAAACTTTATTTTATATGTGTTTCCTATTTGTTCGACAGAAAATGGATGTCCTTGCTCTGCATCAGTTCTTTGATGTTCTAACATAAGTACACCCCATTTTTAAAAATAAGTAACTACTAAACATTCTCTTCGTTAAGTTCCTTTCTGATTGCCTCATAATCATGAGTTGGTGAAGCTGATTGTTTAGGCTTTGCATGTTTCTTATTCTTTTTATCAAAGGTATGAAAATAATCTATCGCTTTCGTAACACCGACTGTAACAGCTCCTGCAATTCCAAATTTCGATACAGTCATTATAAAAAATCCTATACCAGTCATATTTTCATGCCACCTTTTTCTTCTGGATTTGGTAAAACTTATTACACCTGTGCCTGGTTTTATGACATTTATTTTTAAAATTAAATCAAAAAGTTTTAAATTTAAAACTTAAGGACAAAATAAAAACTACCCTAATCCTTTTCTCGATAGAATAGTTCCTCAATAGGTGGATATTGAAGTGCAGCCCAAATTTTAAAAAATGCTTCCAGGGATGGCTGAACATGATTATTTACGATCAGGCTTATATTCCCCTTTTTTATATTAGTTATAGCAGCTAATTCTGTTTGCTTCATACCAATTTTTTTAAGATATTTCTTCAATCGGTTACGTAATGGATACTCTGTATCAGAAGCTAACATCTTTAAATGGATTACATTAATTTCTTCAATTTCTGTAGCTTGTTCAATCTTTTTTAAAAACGTTAAAATAATTCCTCTTACTAAGATCTCTAGGTCCACTTTTTCTTCAGCATTAAATTTCTTTCTGAAGTTCTGATATCCTACCATCTCTATCAACTGGTCATATATTTCCTCTGAAACCGTAAATTTAATCTCTTTCTCATCCATACTTGAATAAAAACCTCCTTTTACGGAAATCGTAATACTACATGTTATAAGCGAAAGGAAAGTGATATGCGTGATTTTAATATTAAATAATACTGACAAAGTAGATGAACTATTAGATGAAGTATTTGATGCAGGGAAAAGAAATAAATAAAAAGGTGGTAATATTTATGTCTTTTAAATTTTTAGGAATTTGGGTATCTCAAACCGGTGTAACACCTGAGTGGCTAGAAAAACTTGAAATATGTGATGAAGGAATATTTAATGAAATAGGTTTACCACGAGAAAAAGTGATTGAAATATGCCAGCATCTACACGACAATAATATTTTAATTTAACCCTCAAACACTATCTAAAAACCTCCAAAAATCTATCTAGTATAAAGTGACTTATTCTACTCAATTTCTATTTCCCCTTTCTGATACTTATCAACAACCTCGCGGAAAAAGTCGAAAAATTCGCCATATATTATTCTTTCTATTCTGTTATTATGAAATAGACATAAATATATAGGGGGTACACATGCAGAGTAGTTGGGGGTATAAACTTCAGAACATTTTATTAGAAAAAAATGATGATATTGGTACGTTAATTAGTTGGAAAACTAGTATCGATATTATAAAGTTTACTCATTCAGATAAGAAAGAGCAAAATCCTACTTTGATAGGGAACATCATCGTATATATGTTTGATGAGCAAATTGAAGATTTATATGTAGCAGCAGAGTCTCATTCTAATGAATTTCAGAATATTTTGAATGATACGTGGGTAGTTAGTGAGAAAACAGACATAAATATGTTCTCAAAAAATTTATATGGACCTAATTTAAGTTGGTCTGATCCAGTTTTGTATTTAGACGGTAGTAGCTATAAAAAGGCGTGCATAAGTGGAAGAATTGCCATCTTACATAAATTACATATCCATGAAGGATACACAATAAATAAAGAGATTAGATCTCAGCTAATTAGCCAATTATTACATGAGTTAATGTTTTATTTCAATGTTGATTTTGTTCTTACGAAGAACGATATATTCAAAACCACAACTACTAAACTTTCACAAATTTCAAAGTCTGACCTAACTAATATTGAAGATGAATTATTATCAATTGGCTTTAAAAAAACTGGGAGATCTACTCTAATTCTCAAATTAAACATGGTCAATGTGAAAGATTATTTCACCTTTTTAAAAAGAGATTAAAATATAGTTTAAGTTTATATGAAATCCATACATAACCAACATAATAAAAACAGAGTGGAGGGAATAGTTTAGTTTTTCAAAAAAATTAGAGACTCATTTCTAGACGCAAAAAGCTATCACCATTACACATGATGATAGCTTTTTTATTAATCAAAACTAATTTCTGCATTTTTCTTTTTTGAATCTCCACTAACTAGAACTAGTTGCAGCTGTTCATAAATTTCCTGCGTATCTGGTGTACTTTCTGCTTGTTTACGCTCACGTTTTACTGTAGAATCATTTACCGCTAACATCTCACCTTTAGTTTCGGCCACCATTTCCATGTGCTCAAGTACCGCAACACGTTCTAGTCCTTCCATCTCTTCTAAATCTTCTACATCATCTGCATCATCAATAATTTCTAGCTCTTCTGTTTTTGTAATTTCCTCTGTTTCTTTTTTCAATTCAATTGCTGGTTGTTCTTGTACTATGTTCTCTGTCTCTATGTTAACAGTATTAACTTCAATTACCTCTAAAGGTTTATTTTTAGCATTTGCTTTCTTATTTGCTTTTGCAATAGCTAATCTTACTTTCATTTCTCTTAATGAAGAAGATATTTGATTCAATATTCTTCCAAAACCATAGAAACGAATTGCTTCAACTATAACACCCATTACAATTCCAAAAATCCATGAGTTCGAAAAATATCCAACTAAGCCAAATGTAATAACTCCTGGCAAGTATAAGCTAACGTAACCTATTAAATTAGGTATAGCTTTTTCCACTGTTAATTTAAAGCTATATTTAATTATTAAATATATAGCACTTAACCCCACTATTAAACCAGCTAAACTTATTAATAAATTTTTAAAAGTTTCACCCATCATTATAAATTCCTCCCTTAATGTTATAATTTGAATTCAATTAATAAATTCC
>NZ_JBALQK010000019.1:0-4102 GCF_036965845.1 Bacillus sp. JJ1127
GTTCAGTTTTCAAAGAACTCGTTTGTCGCTCATTTGCGACTTCCTTATGTTAGCATCTTCGTTTTTCGATGTCAACCAAGTTTTTTATTTTTTCGCTTTCTGCCGTTCCGCATCAGCGACGCTTATTAATATATCACCCTGTCATTTAAATAGCAAGTGATTTTATAAAAAAATATAAAATTATTTTATCCCCTAATCAATGACGCCATTATTCCTTATTCATTAGGATCATATCCTACTTAACAAACTTTGTTTCATCATACATCCATTCCTCTATTTGCTTCCTAATCGGTGAACAAAACCAACTCTAATTGAAACATTAAATTCAGTAGAAACTTTCTTCATCCTCACTAATCATTAGATTTTTAAGAACACCTTATCTCCTATTTAACCTCTGTACTTCTACTGAATTTTGAAACAAAAGTATTTTCTCTCATTAGTATGCGATAAAGTGAAACATTAATGAGTGGGGGTCTTCATCCCCCACTCATTATCAGCCCTCACCAATCGGGCTTTTACGGGCAGTTTATCTCCTACCTAACTTCTTTAGAAAAACGGAAGCGGCTCGCTCAGAATCGCAGGACGTTGGAGCCTCCGACAGAGAGGCGCTTTTTGCCTCGTCCGAGGGGGCGAAACGACCGGAGATTCTAGCCGCTAGAGCTGGATAATGCTTTCGCCGAATTTTGAGGTGGGAGTATTACTGCCCGCGAATAGCGGGATAAATAGCATTTCCACTTCTTACTTTCCCACTATCTATTACGCCCCCATTTTTAAAACATTCTTTTCCTAAATTAGCACTTCTTCAATATTGAGATTTCTCTCAGTGATTAAAATCCCCCAAAAGGATCACAAGACACTTCTCATGCTTAAGAATATTTTTAGAATTTTTTTACATTTATTTAATGAAAAATATCCAGATTTTGTTATATAGTAACAGAGTGGACTACAAAAACAACTTAAACGGAGGAATTAATTTATGGATAGGTTAACAAAGTTCTCATTAAAAAACCGAGCCGCTATTATTATCATGGTTTTTCTCATTTCTGTACTCGGCATTTATTCTGGCTCTAAATTACCAATGGAATTTCTACCTAGTGTCGATAACCCCGCAATAACTGTTACTACATTATCTCAAGGCTTAGACGCTGAGACAATGACAAAAGAGGTAACTGAACCTCTCGAAAAACAATTTCGAAATCTAGAACATGTTGATACGATTACCTCTTCTACTTACGAAGGTTTATCGCGTATCGATATCGCATACACATCTAAAGCCAACATGAAAGATGCAGCACGCGAAGTCGAAAAGATTACTGGCAACGTGAATTTTCCAAAAGAAATTACAAAACCCGTCGTCAGCCAACTTAACACCTCTATGATTCCACTTGCACAGATTACCATTCAAAAACAGAATGGTTTTACAAAAGCTGATGAAAAACAGATTGAAAAAGAAATCATCCCACAACTTGAAAGTATCGACGGCGTTGCTAACGTCATGTATTACGGTAAATCAACATCTGAGCTATCTATCGTATTAGACCCAGATCGAATGAAAGATAAAAACGTAACATCTCAGCAAGTATTGACTGCTTTACAAGGAAAAGAAACTTCCACTCCAGCTGGACAGGTCACTGTAAACAACGAAGACCACACCCTTCGCATCATTGGAAATGTAAAAGATGTAGATGAAGTAAAGAACATTACACTCGTACCTCAAGTAAAATTACAAGATATAGCTCAAGTAGAAGCAAAACAACATCATGACGCTGTTTCACATATAAACGGCGAAGAGGGAACTGCATTAGTTATTATGAAAGAACCTAGCAAAAATGCCGTTGAAATCGGGAAAGAAATCGATAAAAAAATTAAAAATATAAGTAAAGAATATAAGGATACTTACACAATTAAGTTACTATCCTCTACTCACGAACAAGTCGAAAACGCTGTTACAAGTATGGGAAAAGAAGTAATCTTAGGAGCAATCGCTGCAACATTTATCATTTTAGTCTTTTTACGTAGTATTCGAACAACACTGATTGCTGTTGTTAGCATTCCGTTATCAATTTTACTAACACTTTTTTTACTTGATCAATCTAATGTGACGTTAAACATTTTAACTCTTGGAGGGCTAGCGGTTGCTGTTGGACGCCTTGTTGATGATAGTATTGTTGTCATTGAAAATATTTTCCGTCGTTTACAAAAAGACCACTTTTCAAAAGACATCATTCTAGATGCCACAAAAGAGGTGGCTGTCGCTATTACCTCTTCTACATTAACAACAGTCGCTGTATTTTTACCTATTGGTCTTGTATCAGGCTCAATTGGTAAATTTATGTTACCTATGGTATTAGCAGTTGTATACTCTATACTTTCTTCATTAGTTGTCGCACTAACGGTTGTTCCACTTATGGCATTTTTATTACTCAAAAAAACAAGACAACGAAGTACACAACCTTCAAGAAAATATACAGCTACTTTAAAATGGGCGCTTTCGCATAAGTTTATTATTTTATTCTCTTCTTTCTTATTATTTGCCGGATCAATTGCCGCTTATATATTACTACCAAAAGCAAATATAAAATCAGAAGACGATACGATGCTTTCAATCAATATGACATTCCCAACGAACTACGACCTTGAATCTAGAAAGCAAAAAGCCTTTGATTTTGAAAAAAAATTACTTTCTAATGATGATGTAACAGACGTTATCTTAAAAATGGGTTCAAGCGCTGAGGATGCACAGTGGGGACAAACAACTAAAAACAACCTTGCATCTCTGTTTGTACTCTTCAAAAAAGGAACTGATATCGATCAATATATCGAAAAATTTAAAAAAGAGCATACAGACTTTAAACCAGCCGAATTCGATTATATCAAAACAAGCTATTCTAATTTTGGCGGTGGAAACAGCTTGCAATTTAACGTGACAGCAAACAACGAAGCAAATTTAAAAAAAGCTGCTGATATCGTTGAAACAAAACTAAAAAGTATAGACAGTCTTTCTAAAGTAAAAACCAATATTGAAGAATCAAAAAAAGAATGGCAAATTCATATTGATCAAACGAAAGCAGAACAAGTTGGATTAACACCAGAAACAACAGGACAACAAGTTTCATTCCTAATGAAGACATCACCGATTGGTCAACTGACAATCAACGATGAGAAAACAACTATCATGTTAGAAAATAAGAAAGAAAAGATAAGCAACAAAGAAGACATTCTTAACACAAATATCTTGTCACCTATAGCTGGACCGATTCCTTTAAAAGACATTGCAACTATTTCGGAGAAACAATTACAAACAGAGATCTTCCATAAAGACGGGAAAGAAACCATTCAAATAACTGCCGAAACAACAAATGAAGATTTAAGTAAAGTAAACACTGAAGTGAACAAAGCTATTTCAGAATTAGACCTACCAAACGGCGCGAAAGTTAAAATTGCTGGTTCAACTGAATCCATGCAAGAAGACTTTACAAATTTATTCAAAATCATGGGTATCGCAATCGGGATTGTTTATTTAATTATGGTCATTACTTTCGGGCAAGCACGCGCCCCATTTGCGATTTTATTCTCTTTACCACTCGCTGCTGTTGGCGGTATTTTAGGATTAATCATTTCAAGAACACCAGTCGATTTAAACGCACTAATCGGTGGATTAATGCTAATTGGTATCGTAGTTACAAATGCCATCGTATTAATAGAACGTGTTCAACAAAATAGAGAGAGTGGCATGACGACGCGGGAAGCTTTACTAGAAGCAGGTTCTACAAGGCTACGACCAATTATTATGACAGCTATTACAACGATAGTAGCGATGTTACCACTTTTATTCAGTCAATCACAAGCCGGCAGTATGGTGTCTAAAAGTTTAGCCGTTGTCGTAATTGGCGGTTTAGCAGTTTCAACTGTACTGACACTGGTAGTTGTTCCAGTTATGTATGAATTGTTAGATAAAATCGGTAAAAAAAGACGGTCACGCAGAAAAGTTGACTCTTCTATAGATACACCACGAACTTAACACGAAAAAAACGTTATCTTCAGAACAGAAGATAACGTTTTTTCTTTCTACTATTATATATAATGTCACAGTATCTCACTT
>NZ_JBALQK010000019.1:4211-13697 GCF_036965845.1 Bacillus sp. JJ1127
TTATGTCGGTTTTTTAATCGATGTATATATAGGTCATCACTTCATCTACATAATCTTCTAACGGTTGTCCAGAATCTACAATAAGATATGTAAAATCAGATGGCCTTTTACTGCCATCTAACCATTTTTTAAATCCTTCTTCAGATTCCACTTTTTCAATTTGACTTATCATTCGTTCTCGAATTTTCAACCTGTTATTAATTTCTTTCATATTATCGAGATAGCATTCAACATATTTATATGTTACTCGATGTTTCTTAGACAACATTTCCCCCTTTTCCACCATTTCTGTATAAAGGCACGGACTATCCAATATTACACTATGCCCTAGGGATAAGTGAAAATCTATTAACGCCCATTCAACATCGTAGGAAATCCCACCAGTACGATTCGTTTCAATCTGATTGGTTTCGAACGATTCCAACAAGGCCGTTTTTACAATATCATGATCAATAACAATTGCCCCTGTATTTTTTGCTATACATCTAGAAAGTGTTGATTTTCCCGAACCCGGAAAACCAGCCATTTGAAGAAAAAACATAAAAAACACCCTTCCTACTTTTCACTTCAGTATTTATATATACAACATTTCATCAGCACATTCCTTTTCTTCTCCTCCGGATCACCATACAAAGGGGCCTCCTGTTAAAAACAGGAGGCCCTTATTCCAACTTTACATTTTTAAGCTGCTTTTGCTTTTGTTGTTTTACGAGATTTCTTCGCTCCTGTAAAACGTTTATGAAGTACAGATGCAATAAAACGAGCAATAATATTGAACAGTAATACCATAATAATTAATACGGCTGCTGATTTCGTTGCAATTAATTTTGCATCTGGAATAATTCCTTCAGAATTTAATTTCCAAATATGAACAGCTAATGTTTCAGCTGGTCTAAATGGATTTAACGGATGTGCAGGACTTGAAAAATCTGCCGCAGAATTTAAAATTGGTGATGTTAAACCCGCTGTATAAATTAAAGCCGCTGCTTCACCAAATATACGTCCCGCAGCTAAAATAATCCCCGTAATAATTTGAGGCAATGATGACGGAAGAATAATCCGCACAATCGTTTGCCATTTTGTCGCCCCCAGCCCAAGACTCGCCTCTTTCACATTATGCGGAACTTCTGTGATTGCACTTTCACAAACGCGAGTTAAACCAGGTAAATTTAAGATTGTTAAAGCAAGAGCACCACCTATTACTGTGTACCCCCAACCTGTCATTGTCACAAATACTAATAAACCAAATAGCCCAACAACAATAGAAGGTAATGACGCCATCGTTTCAATACATAAACGAACAAAACTTAAAAAGCGACCTTGCTTTGCATACTCTGCTAGATAGATTCCAGCTCCTAATCCAAGAGGAATAGATATAACAAGCGTTATAACAAGCATATAAAAAGAATTGAATAACTGAGGACCAATTCCTCCTCCTGCTCTTGTATTACTTGGTTCCCCGAACAGGAAGCTAGGGTCCCAAAAACCCCAACCCTTTTGTAAAATTTCAAACACTAAGAAAACAAGTAAACTTACTACAAGCACTGCAACTGTATATAAAACACCCGTCCAAATCTTATTTACTGTCCTTGCATTCATCGTTATCGTTCACCTCTTTGACCAATCGCTCGAATTACTAAAATAAATAGGAATGAAATAACAAGTAATATCATCGCCAATGTCCATAAAGCATTGTTCCAGGCAGTACCATTTAATGTATTCGTCATATCCATCGTTAAAATACCCGTCAATGTCGCCGTTGGACTATAGATTCCTTCAGGTAATTTAACAGTATTCCCAATTACCATTTGAACAGCTAACGCTTCACCAAAAGCTCGCGCTAACCCTAGAACTAACCCTGTTAAAATCCCTTTTTTTGCAGCTGGAACAATAACACGACTAATCGCTTGCCATTTCGTCGAACCTAAACCATATGAGGCTTCCAAATAATCGAATGGAACAGAACGAATTGCGTCAGAAGCAATACTAGCAATAGTAGGTAAAATCATAATACTTAGCACAATAATACCTGCTATTAAACTAAAACCAACTCCACCAAACGAATCACGTAACAGAGGAACTAAAATAGTAACCCCCAGCAATCCATATACAACTGAAGGAATTCCAACTAGTAATTCTAAAACAGGCTTCAACACTCTATTACCAAATTTCGGTGAAATTAAATTCATAAAGATTGCAAGAGCTAGCGCAATTGGTGCACTAATAATAACCGCACCTAACGAAACAAGTGTCGAACCTACAATAAATATTACAGCACCAAATGAACCTTGATCAGCATTTGGATTCCACTTCGTTGATGTCAGCATTTCAGAAAGCGAAATACCACTTTGCGTAAAAGATTGAATTCCTTTTCCGCAAATAAATGCAATAATTGCTAATGTAACAAGAACAATAAATATACCGCAAAATGTAACGAGTGCTCTTCCGATATATTCGCTCTTTACGTAATTAATTTGTTTCTTCCCCTTCATCACAGGTCATAACCCCACTTCATATATTGAAATGAACAAGACTGGCCTCTCAGCCAGCCCCATTAAATATTTTACTTATTTAGTTTAGACATTGGGATGTAACCCATATCTTCCACTTGTTTTTCAAAATCCTTACCTTTTACATAATCAATGTAAGCTTTTGTAGCTTCTTTCGCTTCCCCTTTTGTTACCATGTACTCATAAGACCAGAATGGGTATTTACCAGAAGAGATATTTTCAACTTTTGGCTCTGCACCATCAATTTTTACAGTTTGTAATGCATCTTTTTTATCGCCAACCATATAAGACATCGCAAGATAACTAATTGAACCTGGAGTAGAGTTGATCGCTTGTTCTACTGCACCATTAGAATCTTGTGTTGTACCTGTTCCATCATTAATCTTTACATCTTTCATGATTGTTTTTTCGAATGTAGCGCGTGTACCAGAAGATGCCGGACGGTTTACTACATTAATTTTCTCATCTTTACCGCCTAACTCTTTCCAGTTTGTAACTTTTCCACTGAAGATATCTTGTACTTGTTTCACAGTTAAATTGTCAACCTTCACATCTTTATTTACAACAAGTGCAAATGCGATACCCGCCACTTTATTATCTACTAATTCTTTCGCTTTCTCAGGATCTTTTATTTTATCTGCAGCTGGAACATCAGAGTTACCAATTTGAACCGCACCAGAAGCTACTTGGTTAATCCCTGTTCCACTACCGCCACCTTGTACTTGAATAGAAACTTTAGAATTATTTTCCATGAATTTTTTACCAGCTTCTTCTGCAAGCGGTTGAAGAGCTGTAGAACCAGCCGCCGCAATTGTACCGGATAATTCTTGTTTTGCATCGTTACTACCTTTAGCAGTGTCTTTGCTATCTGTACTTTCTGATTTCCCGCACCCAACTAAAGCACCCGCAACAACTAATGCTGCTAACGAAAGTTTAATACCCTTTTTCATGACCATGTCTTGTACCCCCATTTGGATTATCACTTTTTCTTATTTCCCTACTTCTTTCGAACACAAATTCATTGTAGGACAATAATATTGTGTTAGTGTTAAGCAATTTTTAATTTTAAGTAAATAGAGGACATAAGCCTAAAAACCCATATATCCCAACTCTTTTTATAAGAAAAACCAAAAGAATCCACGCAAAATTGCTCGTATTGTAAATTTACTTTTAATAATGTAAATGTATTGTAAATAAAATTCTTGTTTTCGCTACTTATGTTAAAAATACATTTACAAATCTCTTCATTTTTTTGAAGTTTATAGCTTTCACTCCACATTTATCCCACATAATTTCAGTAATATTTTTCACCTCAGCAAAATAAGTTGGAACAATTCTAAAAATAATTGAATATTTTTAAAGTACTAATTGACAACATCATCCAATGTAGTCTACTATGTTAGTAGAAAAAAGTTTCCTTAGGTAAACTTTTTGAACTAACACTAAAAAAATAGAGAAGAGGTAACTTTTATGGTATCGGCTAATACCAAACCCCTTTCTACATTCCGAACAGGGGAGTTTGTACAAATCGAGAAGATACAATTAGAAGGAACTATGAAAAGACGTCTATTAGATTTAGGCTTTATTCCGGGGGCTACCATTAAAGTATTGCAAAGAAGCCCACTTGGAGATCCAATTGCATATCAAGTAAGCAATACGACTATTGCACTGCGTAGTGAAGAAAGTTCCCTTATTTTTGGAGTATTAATAGGAGATGATTTAGCATGAACAACCATCGCATTGCGCTAGCCGGAAATCCGAATACCGGGAAAAGCACATTATTTAACACATTAACAGGATTAAAACAACATACAGGCAACTGGACCGGAAAAACTGTATTAAAAGCAGAAGGGGAATATGAGCATAACGGAAGTATATATACGGTAATTGATTTACCTGGAACATACTCTCTATATTCAAACTCTGTAGATGAAGAAGTAGCACGGGATTATATTATTTTTGAAAAACCCGAGGTAACCGTAGTAGTTGTAGATGCAACTGCAATGGAAAGGAATTTAAATTTAGCATTACAAGTAATGGAAATGACTAGCGACGTTATAGTCTGTATTAACTTAATAGATGAAGCAGAAAAAAAAGGAATTGTCATCGATGAAAAGAAATTAGCAAAATCTCTTGGTGTACCTGTGGTCAAAATTTCAGCTCGAAATCGTGTCGGAATTGGACCTTTACTAAATGTAATTGCTAAAGTTGCTAACAAAAAATTAATTCCTACACCAGTTCAAATTACTTACAATGAAAAAATTGAAAATATGATTCAAGAATTAGAACCTCAAATTCATAAAGTATTCGGCGATACATATCCTGCACGCTGGATTGCACTACGAATACTAGATGGGGATAAAAACTTTCTAGCTACACTTCAAAAACATCATAAAGAACCGCTTGTAAGGGAGGTCATAATAAATGGAATCTCACTCAGCCAGTAAGGCTCTTCCATTAGATTATATCGTTCAACACGCACAAAGACTTACTAAAGAGGATATACGAGATGATATTGTAAGTGATATTTATCGAACTTCCGCAAGTATTTGTAAGGAAGCGGTTCAATACACAAACACCAATAAATTATATCGCTCAGAGAAGCTAGATAAAATTTTCACTTCTCCTATTTTTGGATTTCCAATTATGCTCGGAATTTTATCTATTATTTTTTATCTTACAATCGCAGGAGCGAACGTGCCGTCTGATATGATTGCTGAATTTTTCGGGTGGGCAGAAGGTCATTTAACAGCTTGGTTCCAAGCAATGCATGCACCAGAATGGTTACACGGCATCTTAATTCTTGGCTTATTCCGTGGTACCGCAGCTGTTATTAGCGTTATGTTACCACCTATGGCTATTTTCTTCCCGATGTTTGCTTTATTAGAAAACTACGGATACTTACCACGTGTGGCATTTAACATGGATCGTCTATTCAAACGTGCTGGCGCACACGGAAAACAATCATTAACAATGGCAATGGGATTTGGGTGTAATGCCGCTGCCATTATGTCAACACGTATTATCGAATCGCCACGCGAACGTATGCTAGCGATTTTAACAAATAACTTTGTTCCATGTAACGGGCGCTGGCCTACTTTAATCTTAATGGCATCATTATTTATGGCTGCTGGATATACAGGTAGTATGCAAACTCTTGTTACAGCAGGTGTTGTAGTCGGCATGGTTATGATTGGCATTATTGTCACATTAAGCGTATCTTGGGTATTATCAAAAACCGCTCTAAAAGGTGTTCCAACTCACTATACGTTAGAATTACCACCATACCGTAAACCTAAAATTTTGAACACAATTATACGTTCAACACTTGATAAGTCACTATATGTTTTAAAACGCGCAGTAATTGTAGCAGCACCTGCCGCTGTCTTCACCTGGGTGTTAGCAAATATTTTTGTTGGTGACACAAGCTTACTTATGTATTTTGTAAATTTCTTAGATCCATTCGCTAAGCTCCTAGGTCTTGACGGATTTATTCTAGCCGCATTTATTCTTGGTTTGCCTGCCAACGAAATTGTTATCCCAATTTTGTTAATGTCTTATTTATCAACTGGTGCTTTAACTGAAATAGATGATTTTAATCAAATTAAAAACTTATTCTTAGAGAATGGTTGGACTTGGTTAACTGCGTTAAACACAATGTTGTTCTCCCTTCTTCATTTCCCGTGCGGCACAACATTGGTTAACATATATAAAGAAACAAAGAGCACGAAATGGACATTTCTATCGTTTGTAATCCCTACTGTTATCGCCATTGTTGTTACATTCCTCACATCGCAATTGGTACATTGGTTAGGGCTTGTATAAGGTGAAACTTTAATCAGTGGTACGACTTCACCTTCCACTGATTATTCCCCCATCAATCGGGCTTTTACAAACCTTTTATCCCCCCAACTTCTTTACTTTGCTAAAATTTCTCCATCTCAGAAAAATACATGCAGTGAAAAAGCTATCTCACCAAAGTGAGATAGCTTTTTTCACTGCATACTATTATTTCTCTACCACCGTAGAATTGTGTTTCACTTCAATGTTTTTAGTCACCATACTTACTACTAACATGACAATACTATTTACCCCTAAGGCAACAATCCCTACATTTAAATCTTTAATATATTGAGGAAAGGATGGAAACATGCTAGCTAATGTCGAGCCGGACAATGTAATATAAGCTACGATGAATAATCCCACTACCATTCCAGCAATTGCCCCTTGTTTTGTTATAAATTGACGGTGGAATAAACTGCAAACTAATGCAGGAAACAACTGTGTAACAATACTGTATCCCATAAGAAGAAGCGCCCCAATTGTTTCCCCGCCTTTAAATGTAAAAAATACAGCAACAAGTGTAACAACAGGAACAAATAATTTAGCAGCCCTCACAACTTGCTGGTCTGATACGGACGGCGCAAGAACCTGATAAATGTTTTTTGCAAGTAATGTGGAAGCTGCCATAACAAGCATAGACCCTGGAACTAGGGCTGTTAGCAATCCCGCACTACCGATAATACCAATAAACCACGGATCAAAGGTTTGAATAGCAAGGCGGAATAACGATAAATCTGCATCCGCTCCTTTTAATCCTGGTACTTGTAAAATAGCAGCGAAGCCAGCAAAAAATACAAAAAGCAGCACTAAAGAGTACAATGGCATAATCGCCGCATTTTTCCGAAAGACTTTTGCACTTTTTGCTGAAAAAGCTGAAGCAAATGTATGCGGCCACATATAAAACCCTAATGCTGTTAATATAATAGTAGAAACAAACCAGGAAATACTCATTCCTTCCTCAGGTAAAGCTAAAAACCCTGGTTTTGCTGCTTCTACCGCTTCAAACATCGGTTGAAAGCCTCCATAATAATGATACGGTAAATATATCCCTAGAAACATAACGATAAATAAAATCATAATGTCCTTTAATGCTGCTGTCCAAGCAGAGCCATGTATACCAGAAATCATCACATATATCGTAATCGTAATCGCACCGATCCAAACTGCAAAAACCGGTGATACTTTTCCATACGAAGCTTCTGAGACAATGATCCCTAATCCTTTTAGCTGTAATACAAGATACGGAATAATAGAAACAACGCCAATAATCGATACAATAATTCCAAGTACCTTACTACTATATTTTTTTGTAAAGAAATCCGGTTGTGAGATAAGCCCATGCTGTTTTGCATATTTCCAAACTGGTGGCAATAAAAAATAAGATAAAATATACGCTAACGCGCCGTATCCTAAAATATAAAAGGTAGGAGCACCTTTACTATACGCCCATCCGCTGCCGCCTAAAAATGTAAAAGTCGTATAAATCTCGCCTGCCATAAGAAGAAAAACAAAAATTGTTCCAAAGCCCCTCCCGCCGACAGACCATTGTTCTAAATTCATATCTTTTCCACGCTGTGCGCGAATTCCTAAAAATAAAGAAAAACACAAAAACAAAGTAATAATGATAAGTGCTGTCATTCCGTTTCCCCCTTATTCACAGGGTCTAGCCAATACAGAAGTCCCATACAAAAAGATGTAATAAATACAGAAAGTAAAATCCAAAACAATAAAAATGGCATCCCAAATACATAAGGGGTAACTGAGTTTGTAAATACGGGTCCAACAACTAAACAAAGGACTGGAATAAGTGCTAGCACGTGTATTTTTTTCATCCTATTCTCCTTTTCTCATAAGCTCCAAAACAGATGTAACAAAAACTTCTACTCCAATCGGCAGGGCATCTTCATCAATCGTGAAACGAGGATGATGATGTGGATATATAATTCCTTTTTCTGTATTCCCAGCACCAATGAAGAAAAACGTACCCGGTGCCTTTTGTAAAAAGGCTGAAAAATCTTCACCTGCCATCGTAGGTTGTAACCTGCGTACTCGTTCTCTTCCATAAAGCTTTAGTGCTGCATTTTCTACAATTTGTGTGACCCATTCATCGTTTACAACAGGACGATAACCATATTCATAAGAAAAACGATACGTTGCACCATATGCTTCTGTAATATGCTTCACAATACTTTCAATCCGCTGCGCAGTTTGTTCTCGTAATTCATGCTTTAAACTTCTTACTGTACCTTCAATTTCCGCCTGCTTAGGAATTACATTATGCGTTGTACCCGCATGAAACTGCGTTACAGATAGAACAAGAGAATCTAATGGGCTCGTCAGGCGCGATACAATTTGTTGAAGCTGCGTAACTACTTGCGTTCCAATGGCAATACTATCGACTGTTTCATGAGGAATACCTGCATGTCCACCTTTTCCGTCTATTGTAATTTTAAACACATCAGGTGCTGCCATCGCTGGGCCATAAATCACACCAACTTTCCCAACTTCTAATGAAGCCCAAAGATGTGCTCCGATAATATAATCCACATTTTCCATTACGCCTGCAGCAACCATTTCCCCAGCACCACCTGGAAAATTTTCTTCAGCATGTTGAAATAGAAAACGAATTTCACCACGAATTTTTTCTCTTTGTTCTACGAGCGCATATACAGTACCAAGAAGCATTGCAATATGACCGTCGTGCCCACAAGCATGCATCACTCCTGGATTTTCCGAAACAAATTCAAATTGATTTTCTTCTTGGATCGGAAGTGCATCCATATCTGCACGAATGGCAATAACTTTTCCTGGCTTTTCACCAATTAACCTTGCCATAATGCTATACTTTGTTGGTCGTGAGACTTCTAGGTGAGGAATTGTTTGAAGTATGTCATATATAAACTGAGATGTTTTTTCTTCTTGAAAAGATAACTCTGGATATCTGTGAAAATGCCTTCTCCATTTCACCAATTGTTCTTTATAAAGAATGATATCTTTGAATTTGCCCATTTATCCTCTTCCTTTCTTCACTAAGTTAAATGTTATTATAGCTCGAATCAAAAATTAAATAAATAATATTCAGAATAATTAATTATTTAAATCGAGATTTTCACTTAATATATATAAATCCATT
>NZ_JBALQK010000019.1:13745-16542 GCF_036965845.1 Bacillus sp. JJ1127
AAAAAGAGGGGGTTTTATGTCAGTTTTTTAATTGGTATATATAAAAAAGCCATCTATAAAGATGACTTTTTATTTTTATAAAATAGTAATTGCTTGTTTCCCCATTTGTTCCCATGCCTTTTCAAACTGAGCGCGTGGCACTCCTTTACGTGGGTTATTTGCAAGCGGATCATTTATATATACAAAATTTTGATCATATCCTACTACTACCGCACTATGCTCATAATATGTAATTTTTATATCGCCCGCACTTGTATTCCATGTTTCAAAACTGTCTTCAGCTAACGGCTGAAATGTTGTATTAGCAATTACCCATACTGGCGAACCTGAACTAATTACTTTATATATATCCTCTATATTTCTTCCTGTTAAATTAATTACTTTTTCAGGAACATATTTTTCCGCAAGTTTAAAAATTGGTTGATTGTATACACCATATCCCGGCTCATCCTTTGTATAAATATTCCCTACAAATCCTTCATGAGGGTTTCCACGCAAACCATTTTCTTCAAATGGAACACGATGAATTTCACTGGCAAGTGTCATCTTGTCTACTTCGACCCCTTTATATTGCAGTAACATCGCTAAACTTGTCACTTCACAACCTCTTGGCAATTCAGGAAGTTGCTTTATAAATGGAACATTTTCAATCATAGCTGTTTCTTTCATATCAGATAAAAAATCCAAACGGAATTCATGCGCTGCTTTTTGAACAATTTTATTCTTCCCTATTACTATTGCCCCAATAATTATAATACTGAAAATAAACATATATTTAAGTTTCTTCATCATAAATCAAGCTCCATTACACCATTATTTGTTTATCTTTACAAAACATGCCTCTTATCATTGTACCTTTCTTCTTACTAGTTTGCTAGGAAGATTATATGAATTATTATTTAGTTATATTGTTTTAAAATTCTAATTTTTTGTAATAAAAAGAAAAATAAATATGCATTTTCAGAATATTTTGTTAGAATTAAAAATGTCTATTTGATGAACAGCGAATATTTCTTTTCGTCACATAGTACAAACTTAAGGGAAATTAATCATCGTTGTTCTTTTATCACGATACNNGTATCGTGATAAAAGAACAGACTTACAATCTGTATGTTTTCATCCCCCACCGATGATTAATTCACCAATGAAACTCAATATGTAATGAGCAGAACAAACAAGGGAAAATACGGGGTGAAGAGAATATGAATCAAACAACTACAGAGCAAACTGGCTTAAAGCGTACAATGAAAAGCAGACACCTATTTATGATTGCACTCGGTGGCGTCATTGGGACTGGATTGTTTATGGGATCAGGACAAATTGTCCACAATGCCGGACCAGGCGGAGCCATCCTTGCATTTTTAGTTGGCGGTTTCGTCATGTATTTAACAATGCTCTGTCTTGGTGAACTATCTGTTGCCATGCCGGAGGCGGGTTCATTTCAAAGTTATGCAAGCAAATTTATTTCACCAGGTTTTGGGTTCGTCGTCGGTTGGATGTATTGGCTAAACTGGGCTGTTACAGTTGGTGTAGAACTGACAACTGTTAGTATTTTGATGAAGCGTTGGTTTCCAGATGTTGCTTCATGGATTTGGTGTGTTACATTTGCAGCAATCCTTTTTCTTGTAAACGCTTTATCGACAAGAGCATTTGCGGAGACGGAATTTTGGTTTTCTAGTGTAAAAGTCACGACTATTATTGTCTTTATTATACTTGGAGGCGCTGTTATGTTTGGTTTCTTAGATTTCAACGGAAAACCAGCACCAATGCTTCATAACTTCACTGAAAATGGTGGATTATTTCCAAATGGTGTCCTAGCTGTCCTTCTCACAATGATTACTGTAAATTATTCATTCCAAGGAACCGAATTAATCGGAATTGCTTCAGGCGAAAGTGAAAATCCTGAAAAAACAATTCCAAAAGCAATCAAAAATACAATTTGGCGTACTTTATTCTTTTTCGTATTAGCAATTACTGTTGTTGTAGGCTTACTCCCATGGCAGGAGGCTAATCTTGTAGAAAGTCCATTCGTACTTGTCTTTGATACAGTGGGCATTCCATATGCAGCAGACATTATGAACTTTGTTATTATTACTGCTGTACTATCAGTAGCAAACTCAGGACTATACGCAAATTCACGTATGCTTTGGGCTATGTCGAAACAAGATATGGCGAGTCCTGCATTTGCGAAATTAACAAAAAAGGGAGTGCCTCTGAATGCTTTAATTTTCAGCTTAATCTTTGCAAGCCTTTCGCTATTAACAAGCATATTTGCAGCAGATACTGTCTTTTTAATACTATCGTCAATTGCAGCAATGGCAGCTGTTGTCGTTTGGATGTCAATTGCAGCTTCACAATTTTTCTTTCGCAAGGAATTTATAAAGAATGGTGGAAATATAAAGGATTTAAAGTATCGTACACCACTTTATCCAATCGTTCCAATTGTTGCTTTTTCTTTAAATTTCATTACATTCGTTAGTTTAGCTTTTATACCGGATCAACGCATTGCACTTTATTGCGGGATTCCATTTATGATTATTTGCTATCTCTTGTACCAAATTAAATATAAAAAAGTTGTCACATTTGAACAGCAACGAAATGTTACACAAGAAATAAACTAAATATATAAAATATTCAACTATCTCATCTTATGATAAGATAGTTTTTTTCCGTTTATTGGATATGTTGGTATAACTTTATTTATCTTAAAATTTCCACAATCACATTTTCTCTCGAAAAATAGTTTACAATGTTATCAAGTTACAAATGTTTTTCATCGTAAAAACAATGCATTTGT
>NZ_JBALQK010000019.1:16552-20627 GCF_036965845.1 Bacillus sp. JJ1127
GACAAAAACTATTGCCTTCTATAAATTAATAGGTTTATATTGTTTTATTGGCATAGTTTCAATCCAAGGAGAAAGGAGATTTTCAATCGTGCAACTGAAAAAAAAATTTTGGAAGTTGGCTTCACTTCTTCCACTGTCATTACTCTTGTTCCTCGGTGGCTGTGATAAAAAACTTGCAGTATTAAATCCGCAGGGGCCTGTTGCAAAAGCACAGTATGATTTGATTATTTGGTCATTCATACTCATGTCGTTGATTATTGCAATTGTATTCATCTTGTTTACAGTCATCTTGATTCGTTACCGTGAAAAACCAGAAAATATGGACTATGAGCCACCTGATATACACGGTAATACGCTTTTAGAGGTTATCTGGACTATTTTCCCTGTTATCATCGTGATTGCATTGTCAATCCCAACAGTAAAAACAACATTTGCATCGGAAAAGCCGCCAGAGCAAACAAAAGATATGAAACCAGTTGAAATTTACGTTACATCTGCCAACTGGAAATGGTTATTTAGTTATCCAGAGGAAAATATTGAAACCGTTAACTATTTAAATGTACCAGCTGGTACACCAATTCAATTTAAATTAACATCGGTTGGTCCAATGAATGCTTTCTGGATTCCAGAGCTTGGTGGTATGAAATACACAATGGATGGCATGATCATGGACCTATATCTACAAGCTGATAAGCCAGGTTCTTACATTGGCCGTAGCGCAAACTTCTCAGGTGAAGGATTCACTGACATGGAATTTGAGCTTGAAGCAAAAACAAAAGATAAGTATGACAAGTGGGTAAAAGAAGTAAAAGAAACAGCTAAACCACTTACAGAAGAAAAATACAATGAAATTATTAAACCTGGTGTAGTAGGGCGTATGACATTCTCTAATACACACTTAAAATATGTAGATCCAAAATCACTTGAATATTGTGATTACAACTACTACAAAAACAAAAAGTAATAACGAATATTCCAACAGATTGGAGTGAATATAGTGAAGCTTGATGAATTTTTTGTCACAGGCGATCCGATTATTTACGGAGCGGACGTATCTATTGTTCTTGTGACGTTAGCAATCCTTTTTGTGCTAACAAAGTACAAAAAATGGAGATGGCTTTGGGATGAGTGGTTAACTTCTGTTGACCATAAGAAAATTGGGGTTATGTATATCATTTCAGCAATTGTAATGATGTTCCGTGGTGGTATGGACGGATTAATGATTCGTGCCCAGTTAACGTTTCCTGACACAACATATTTAAACGCTGAACACTATAACGGAATCTTTACAACACACGGTACAGTTATGATCCTCTTCATGGCAATGCCGTTTGTTATGGGAATTATGAACGTTGTTGTTCCTCTTCAAATTGGAGCACGTGACGTTGCATTTCCTTTCTTAAATGCATTAAGTTTTTGGTTATTCTTCGTAGGTGCTATGTTATTTAATATCGCCTTCGTTATCGGTGGTTCTCCAGATGCTGGGTGGACATCATACTTCCCAATGGCTGGTACAGAGTTCTCACCTGGAGTAGGAAATAACTTCTATGCAATTGCCTTGCAGATTTCAGGTCTCGGGACGCTGATGACAGGGATTAACTTCCTTGTAACAATCTTAAAAATGCGTGCACCAGGCATGAAATTAATGCAAATGCCAATGTTTACTTGGTCTATTTTAATTACATGTCTTATCATTATCTTTGCATTCCCAGTATTAACAGTTGCTCTTGCATTAATGACTTTCGACCGTCTATTTGATGCTCACTTCTTTACAATGGCGAGCGGCGGTATGCCAATGCTTTGGGCGAACTTGTTCTGGGTATGGGGTCACCCTGAAGTATATATCGTTATTTTACCGGCATTCGGTATTTTCTCTGAAATCGTAAGTACATTCTCACGTAAACGCTTATTTGGATATACTGCAATGGTTTATTCAATGGTTGCAATCGCAACTTTAAGTGGTCTTGTATGGCTGCATCACTTCTTTACAATGGGTGCAGGACCAGCAGTTAACTCATTCTTCTCGATTTCAACAATGGCAATTTCGATCCCAACCGGTGTTAAAATCTTTAACTGGTTGTTTACGCTTTATAAAGGTCGTATCCGTTTTACAGTTCCAATGCTTTGGTCATTGGCATTTATTCCAAACTTCGTAATTGGTGGAGTTACGGGGGTTATGCTTGCGATGGCAGCAGCTGACTATCAATACCATAACAGCTACTTCCTAATCGCTCACTTCCACTACGTATTAATCGCTGGTACAGTATTCGCGATGCTTGCTGGATTTACATTCTGGTATCCAAAGATGACTGGTCATATGCTAAATGAACGTCTTGGTAAATGGACATTCTGGATCTTTATGATCGGATTTAACATCTGTTTCTTCCCAATGTACTTCCTAGGTTTAGATGGTATGACTCGTCGTATGTACACTTACTCTGCAGACCTTGGATGGGGCGGATTAAACTTAATCGCATCTGTCGGTGCAGTAATGATGGCAGTTGGCTTCGCCTTATTATGCTACAACGTAGTTTATAGCATTCGTCATGGTGAGCGCGATGTAACTGGAGACCCTTGGGATGCTCGTACACTTGAGTGGGCAACACAATCTCCAGTACAACATTACAACTTCGCCAAATTACCAGAAATTAAGTCTAGCGATGTATTCTGGGAAATGAAGAAAAACGGCGAATCTATTACACCAAAACCTGAAGAATTAAAACCAATTCATATGCCAAGTAATACAGGCGTTCCAATCATTATGTCTTGTTTGATTGGTCTTGCAGGTTTTGCATTAGTATTTAGCTGGTTCTGGTTAGCAATTGTCGGTGGTATTGGTATGTTAGGTTGTATGATCTGGCGCTCGTTTGATTACGACAACGGATACTACGTTAGCGTAGATGAAATTAAAAAGACAGAACATGTTGCATGAGAGGTGAAACGAAATGGCGGCTTTAGATAAAAGCTTACCTTTAGAATATCAATCTGAACAAAGCAGATTGAATATTTTAGGGTTCTGGATTTTTCTTGGGGCTGAAATCGTGCTGTTCGCAACACTTTTCGCCTCTTATCTAGTACTTGCTGGTCGTACGGCTGATGGCCCTACACCAGCTGACCTGTTTGAACTTAAAACCCTTTTAATTCAAACACTCCTACTTTTAACAAGTAGTTTTACATGCGGTATCGCAATTCATGAAATGCGCAAGCACAACCAAAAAGCGACGTTAGGATGGTTCATCTTCACATTAATTTTAGGTGCAGGCTTCCTTTTCTTTGAAGTTGAAGAGTTTATGGCTTATGTTGCAGAAGGCGCAACAATCCAAACAAGTGGTTTCTTATCTGGATTCTTCGTTCTTCTTGGAACGCACGGTGCCCACGTAACAGCTGGTATCATTTGGGCAACTTGTGTTATTATCCAAATTCTAAAACGAGGTTTAACACCAGTTACAGCTCGTAAAGTATTTATTATCAGCTTATACTGGCATTTCCTTGATGTTGTTTGGATCTTCATTTACACACTAGTTTACTTGAATGGGATGGTGGCGTAATAATGGGACAAAACAATACACAAGCAAACGCACATAGCGGCTTTCCATGGTCACACGTTTTCGGATTTATTTTATCGCTTGCATTAACGTTCCTCGCTGTATATGTAGCGTTATATACAAGCATGTCACTTTCAACAATCTTAACAGCCATTCTTGTAATGGCAGTGGCACAAGCAGCATTGCAATTTGTTATGTTTATGCACATGACAGAAGGCGAAGGTGTAATACAAACAATGGCTATCGTATTCCACTTTTTCATCGCTGCAGTAACGGTTGTTGGTACAGTTTGGATTTTCTTCTCTATGTAATAGACATGAAAAAGACTGCTGAGGTAATCTCAGCAGTCTTTTTTTATTTATTGTACTATTTTCTCTTCCCCTCTCGATTTTAGGAAGATATTTTTTCATATATATGTCAATAAGAAATTGAGTAATCATCACATCTTCTTTTTCTAAATCTTAATACCTCAGAAATTTTTCTTAAGATTCTTATTTTACCATGGTAAAATATTACTATATAAATCCATT
>NZ_JBALQK010000020.1:0-24709 GCF_036965845.1 Bacillus sp. JJ1127
ATATTGGAGTATAATAATGTAAAAACATTAGGACCATTGTCTTTAGGTGACAAGTTATGGGCTTCGTTTTTCCAAGGAATTACCCCCCGTACAGCAGGATTTAATACGATTGATTATGGAGGAATGGGAGAGCCAACCATATTGTTTACGATGATTTTAATGTTTATCGGTGCAGGAAGTGTTTCGACAGGTGGGGGAATTAAGTTAACAACATTTGTTATTTTAATTACATCAGTTCTTTCCTTTTTTAGAAAAAAGGAAGACTTTGTTTTATTTCATCGTACAATCAAAATGTCAACGGTAACAAGAGCATTAGCGATTGTGGTAGCTAGCCAAATTCTTATTTTTACAGCAGTATTTTTATTAATGCTTACAGAAAACTTTAGTTTTATTCAGCTATTATTTGAAACAATTTCAGCATTCGGTACGGTTGGATTGACGATGGGAATTACGGCTAAGTTATCAGCAATTGGAAAATGTATCATTATGTTTGTTATGTTTTGTGGACTAATCGGCCCGTTAACATTGGTGTTTTCTTTAGCGCGACCAGCAAAACAAAAAATTCGATATCCATCAGAAGATGTTTTCACAGGATAAGGTATCTCGCAAAAAGCGAGATACCTTTTTTCTTTAAAAAAGCGAGAAAAATAAACCGATGATCGCAGCGCGGAATATAATAGCAACAACTGCAGCAATGCCGCCTACAATAGCAGCGATGCTGCCAGTTACAGTAGCGCCACGATTATAAGCATAAATACCGAGTAAAACAGAAACAATGCCGAAGAGTGTTGGAAATGTAAAGAGTGATAATATAGCAAGTGCAAGAGCGATAAATCCTGCTGTGGATCCTGCTGTTTTTGATTTCACATCGTCCTTATCATCATAGTTGACTCGCTGAGGTGCAACTTCTGCTGCGTACTCTTCTTTATAATCGCCTTCGACTTTATGGTTGTCATCAAATTTATCAGTCAAGGTAATAGCTCCTTTCATAACAAGGTTCATTAAGTAGTATGTATATCTTTTTCTTTTTTATTCCGCCATTCATAGGTAGCAATATCCATAAAAAAGTGAGCTGAAGTAAAGAGTTTATAGAGAAACTGTTTGCAAAAGAAGAATGAAGGGAAATTCTCCTTAATGCCTAAGAGGGGAAGGTGGGATATAAAAGTATTTTTTTCTTGGATTGTAAAACTTGGTATGAGTTCCTCTATTTTGGAAAGTATAAAAAAGAATGATAAGGAAAGGGTGGTTGAAATGATGGAACATCCAATTGAAAATTTAATGAAAACGGCAATGACAAATTTAAAAGAGATGGTAGATGTAAACACAATTGTTGGAAGTCCGGTTTCGACAGCGGATGGAAATGTTGTTTTAACTGTTTCAAAAGTAGCTTTTGGTTTTGGAGCAGGGGGAAGTGATTTTATAGGAGAAATGTCTAACGGAAAAAAACATACAGGACAAGGCCAGCAAAAAGAAGTGAAACAAGAGCATCCGTTCGGAGGCGGAAGTGGTGCGGGAGTTTCAATTAACCCAGTAGCTTTTTTAGTAGTGGGATCTGGTGGTGTACAAGTGCTGCATTTACATAGTGGTACACATTTGATTGAAAAAGCTTTGAATATGGTACCAAATACTGTCGGTAAGTTTGTAAATGGTTATTAAAGAACCAACTTGCATTTTTTAGGAATTATGATATATTAGAAAAAGTGTGCTTAGGAACGATAAATATAATTGAAATGTAAATATATATGATTTATGAAATAAGGGAGAGGAAGTTATGATTAACATCAAGAATTTGGCTGTCGGCTTATGTATGTTAGTAAGCGGATTTGTTGTTTATGTAGTAAAAGAAAAAGCGCCATTTTAAAAACAGACAGGTCATAACGTCTGTTTTTGTTTTGTCAAAATAAATATTGACGTATTTGTTATTACATGTTAAAATTTGATTTCGTGTCTCGGTTACAGCTAGTATATATTGGATATTACTTATAAATACGACATGAAAAGTTTGCGGAAGATCGGGTAATTTTATCAACAACTTTTGTGAACAGACCCTAAAAATTGTATTTATAAGCTTATACACATACTAGTGGATTAAGGAGCGGTCAGAGGAACCGTATTGATGAGAGAGAGGTAGGGCTTTCATCCAGTATATGTTACTTTCCCGTTAAGTGAATATAAAAAAAGAGAAGCCTCCTTTTCATAAGGAGGCTTCTCTTTTTAGATAAGGCAAACATAATAGACTCGTTATTTTTTACAGTCTGCTTTCAACTTTCTGACAAATTTCATCTGTTGTTAAGCCACTCGCCTTAATCACAGAACCTTTTATAGATACATCGCTGATTCCCATTACATTAGAATCTTGCCCGGTTACGACGCAACAGTCGCATCCTTGTACGTCATTTTCGGAGCGTAGTGTAATTACTTCATATCCTTTTTGTTCTAAAGCTTGTTGAACATCTGTTAAAGAATCTTCCACACCAATTTTCGCCATAAATTTCACCTCCTACCATCTCTAGTAATATGCTCAAATTTTTAGCAGATATTTATATATTTGAGAAAAAGATGATAGGAAGATATAAATTCAAGGCAGGATTGCTGTTGTATTAGTCGTTATACACACCAGTGAGCATTTGACTTACAAATTGATCATTCAATTGATCTTGAGTAGAGTAATTACTGGATTGAACATCAATTGAGGCGATAAAGTTATTATGCTGTTTTTCATTGGGTTCTACCTCTACATAATTATTGAATTTACAGAATCCCTTTGTATCCATTAAGTCAAATAGTTGCAGCATCTCCACTACTTCTTGTCTCGTTCCTTTAATTTGTACACACGCCATATTATTTTCCTCCCTCATTTGACAAATTGTTTTTTTAAAATAGGATTATGACAACTACGTAAAAAATATGATTGTTATTTTTAGACAATATTGTTTTACTTATTTTCCCCCTTTTTCATCAAAAGTCGTTGTATATTCCCGAATATATGAAATGGGACGTTCGTTTATTGAATACAATAGATTCGCAATATTTGACAGAACTCCTTCTTTTAAACAAATATTTTTTAGAACGAAAAATGACGAAAAAAATTTTTTGACATTTTGTAAACGTTAACAATGTTGATAAATCAATACAATGAAAGATGTGCGTATGATTAAAAATTATAAATTTTCTAAAAATTATCTTGATTTATTTGAAAAGGAGAGTAAACTAGGAAACAATAAAAAATTCATAGAACATAGGAGGCGCTTTAAGTGAACGAGCAATGGATTTTCTTAAATGGAGCATTTGTGCCAAAAGATGAAGCTAAAGTTTCGGTATATGATCATGGTTACTTATATGGAGATGGGGTGTTTGAAGGAATTCGTGTTTATAGCGGAAATGTTTTCCGTCTTAAAGAACATCTTGTCCGTTTATATGAATCAGCAAAATCCATTATGTTAGAAATTCCATATACGTTAGAAGAAGTAACTAGTATTGTTGTTGAAACCATTCGTCAAAATAAGCTATCTAACGGATATATCCGTTTAGTCGTATCAAGAGGTGTAGGAAACCTTGGGTTAGATCCTGACTCTTGTTCGAAACCGAATGTAGTTGTAATCGCAGAGCAGTTATCTCTATTCCCGCCAGAATATTATGAAAAAGGAATCCCGGTTGTAACAGTTGCGACACGTCGTAATCGACCAGATGTATTAACTCCGCAAGTGAAGTCCTTAAATTATTTAAATAATATTTTAGTTCGAATTGAAGCGAAACTTGCTGGTGTACAAGAAGCGCTTATGTTAAATGAACAAGGCTATGTGGCTGAAGGGTCTGGCGATAATGTGTTTATTATAAAAGGAAATAAATTAATAACACCGCCAAGCTCTGCTGGGGCATTAGAAGGTATTACAAGAAATGCTATTTTAGAAATTGGCGAAAAACTTGGGTATGACGTAAGAGAAGAATTATTTACAAGACACGATGTATATGTAGCTGATGAGGTGTTTTTAACAGGAACTGCGGCTGAAGTAATTGCAGTAACAACAGTTGATGGAAGAACAATTGGTTCAGGAAAAACGGGCCTGCATACAAATCGCTTATTGGAAGAGTTTCGTAAGTTAGTTGTAGAAGATGGCGAGAAAATTTATGAAGAAAATAAAGTTGGATAATAAAAGTATAACGAACCATAAAGAATCGTTCGTTGTTATGAAATGATAAAGCATTGATAGGGAGGAGTAGTTGATTGTGAAGCCTCACAGAGAGTCGGTGGTTGCTGAAAACCGATGGTTCACGTCAACGAACATCGCCCTTGAGTGCTAAGCTGAAGCGTTTGTCTAGGCTTAGACGGTAGCTCCGTTATTAGCTAGACTCATCCCTGAGTCACTGAGGCAAGATGTATTCTTGCGAAGAAGGGTGGTACCACGAAATCTTTCGTCCCTTCAGCACATAGCTGGAGTGTGGACGTAGGATTTTTTTATTGTAAAAAACAATTTTAAAGGAGGTTCGTAAGAGAAATGTCTTTAAAAACGGAGGAGAAAATGGCAACTGGTGCACAGCTGTTGTTAGAAGCGCTAGGAAGGGAAGAGGTTGAAGTTATTTTTGGTTATCCAGGTGGTGCAGTTCTGCCGCTTTATGATGCAATTTATGATTGTGAGATTCCGCATATTTTAACAAGGCACGAACAAGGTGCAATTCACGCAGCTGAGGGATATGCACGAATTACAGGGAAACCGGGTGTTGTCATTGCAACAAGTGGTCCAGGTGCGACAAATGTTATCACTGGTCTTGCGGATGCGATGATCGATTCATTACCGCTTGTTGTTTTCACAGGGCAAGTCGCTACGACTTTAATCGGAAGTGATGCTTTTCAAGAAGCGGATATTATGGGGCTTACTATGCCGGTGACAAAACATAATTATCAGGTGCGAAGGGCATCTGATTTACCACGGATTATTAAAGAAGCATTTCATATTGCAAAAACAGGGCGGCCGGGCCCAGTCGTTATTGATCTTCCAAAAAATATGGTAGTAGAACAAGGAGAGCGATGTAGCAACCCACAAATGGATTTACCGGGGTATCAGCCAAATTATGAACCGAATCCATTACAAGTTAGCAAATTATTACAAGCAATTGCAAATGCAAACAAACCGCTCATTTTGGCTGGCGCTGGTGTATTACATGCGAAAGCTACACAAGAATTAACTGATTTTGCGCGAATGCACAGTATACCTGTTGTTCATACACTCCTTGGATTAGGAGGGTTTCCACCAGATGATGAATTGTTTCTAGGAATGGGAGGAATGCATGGTTCATATACAGCAAACATGGCTTTATATGAGTGTGATTTACTTATCAATATTGGTGCAAGATTTGATGACCGTCTTACAGGGAATTTAGCATATTTTGCGAAAGAAGCTGTTGTTGCACATATTGATATTGATCCAGCAGAAATTGGGAAAAATGTTCCGACAGCAATTCCAATTGTGGCGAGTGCAAAGCAGGCACTAGAAGCGTTGTTAGATTCTAAAGAGAGAAAAGAAAATCATCAAGAATGGCTTTCACTTTTAAAAAGTAGAAAAGAACAATATCCGTTTTTTTATAAACAAGATTCAGAAAAAATTAAACCGCAAGCAGCAATTGATATGTTATATGAAATTACAAAAGGGAAAGCAATTATTACAACTGATGTTGGTCAGCATCAAATGTGGGCTGCGCAATACTATCCGCTGAAATCTCCAGATAAGTGGGTGACATCAGGAGGACTTGGTACGATGGGATTTGGGTTTCCAGCAGCAATCGGTGCGCAAATTGCTAAGCCAGAAGAATTGGTAGTAGCAATTGTTGGGGATGCTGGTTTTCAAATGACATTACAAGAACTGAGTGTATTGAAGGAACACTCTTTACCGGTTAAAGTTTTGATTTTAAATAATGAAGCTTTAGGAATGGTAAGACAGTGGCAAGATGAGTTTTATAATCAAAGATATTCTCACTCATTACTTTCTTGTCAGCCAGACTTCGTAGCACTTGCTCATGCATATGGCATAAAAGGGGTAAGAATTGAAAACCCATTACTTGCAAAGAAGGAGTTACAAGCAGCAATTGAATTGCAAGAACCTGTAGTAATTGATTGCCGGGTACTTCAGTCTGAAAAAGTTATGCCGATGGTTGCTCCTGGAAAAGGTGTTCATCAAATGGAGGGGGTGGAAAAGAGATGAAAAGGATTGTTACAGCAAACGTTCGAAACCAGAGTGGCGTATTGAATCGAATTACAGGTGTCATGACGCGAAGACATTTTAATATTGAAAGTATCTCAGTTGGCCATACAGAATCATCTGATATTTCAAGGATGACATTTGTCGTACATGTTGAGAATGAACAACAAGTTGAACAGTTAATTAAACAGCTTCATAAACAAATTGATGTACTCAAAGTGTCTGATATTACAGAAGAAGCTATGATTGCAAGAGAACTCGCTCTTATTAAAGTAGCAACATCAAGTGTATCAAGAGCGGAATTATACAGTTTAATTGAACCATTCCGAGCCACTGTAATAGATGTTGGTAAGGATTCCATAGTTGTGCAAGTAACAGGTACGCAAGAAAAAGTAGAGGCTTTAATTGAACTACTGCGACCATATGGTTTAAAAGAAATTGCAAGAACAGGTGTTACTGCTTTTACGCGTAGTATGAAAAAACAAGATAAACAAATTATGTTAATTCATTAATCATTTAAATATAGGGGGAAAAGAAAATGACAAAAGTTTATTATGAAAAAGATGTAGCGGTAAATGTATTAAAGGGAAAGAAAGTAGCAATTGTTGGATATGGATCACAGGGGCATGCTCATGCACAAAACTTACGTGATAACGGTTTTGATGTGGTAGTTGGACTAAGGAGAGGAAAGTCATGGGAAAAAGCGAAAGAAGATGGTTTTTCCGTATATTCAGTGGCAGAGGCGACAAAGTTTGCTGATGTAGTCATGATTCTTCTACCTGATGAACTACAACCGGAAGTATATGAAGCGGAAATTGAACCGAATTTACAAGCTGGAAATTCACTGGTGTTTGCACATGGATTTAATGTTCATTTTAATCAAATTGCACCACCAGAAGATGTAGATGTATTTCTAGTAGCGCCGAAAGGACCAGGGCATTTAGTACGTCGTACTTTTGCTGAGGGCGGAGCAGTTCCAGCGTTATTTGCTGTATATCAAGACGCAACTGGAACAGCAACTGAAAAAGCGCTATCTTATGCCGATGGGATTGGAGCAACGAGAGCGGGAGTTTTAGAAACAACATTTAAAGAAGAAACGGAAACGGATTTGTTTGGAGAGCAAGCTGTTCTTTGCGGAGGAGTTACGGCACTTGTAAAAGCAGGATTTGAAACATTAGTCGATGCTGGTTATCAGCCGGAACTTGCCTATTTTGAATGTTTACATGAACTAAAGCTTATTGTTGATCTTATGTATGAAGGTGGACTTGAAAATATGAGATATTCTGTTTCTGATACAGCGCAGTGGGGAGATTTTGTATCAGGACCGCGTGTTGTAACAGAGCATACGAAGAAAGCAATGGAGGAAGTATTAAAGGAAATCCAAGATGGTACATTTGCAAGAGGATGGATTGCGGAGCATAAAGCAGGAAGACCGCATTTCCATGCGACAAATGCACAGGAAAATGAACACCAAATTGAAGTTGTTGGACGTAAATTACGTGAGATGATGCCGTTTGTACAACCGAAAGTAAAAACGGGGGTTAAATAATATGAAGCAGATTTTGTTCATGGATACGACGCTTCGTGACGGCGAACAATCACCCGGAGTCAATTTAAATGAACAAGAAAAGTTACAGATTGCTAGGCAGTTAGAAAAACTAGGAATAAATGTAATGGAAGCGGGGTTTGCAGCAGCTTCTGAAGGAGATTTTCGCTCTGTAAAACGCATCGCTGCAACCATTCAAAATGCTTCTATTATGAGTCTAGCCAGGGCAAAAGAAAGTGATATTCGTAAGGCATATGAAGCGGTAAAAGGTGCGGTGTACCCACGTCTACATGTCTTCTTGGCAACGAGTGATATTCATATGAAATATAAGCTTTGTATGTCAAAAGAAGATGTATTAGATAATATTCGTCGTTCTGTTATGTTAGGAAAATCGTTGTTTCCTACAGTGCAGTTTTCTGCAGAAGATGCAACGAGAACAGTAAAGCCTTTTTTAGCTGAAGCTGTAGAAGTTGCTATTCGTGCAGGAGCAGATGTCATTAATATTCCTGATACAGTGGGTTATACAAATCCAGAAGAATATTATTCTCTTTTTAAATATCTACAAGAGTCTGTTCCTTCCTACGAAAAAGCAATTTTCTCTTGTCATTGTCACGATGATCTTGGCATGGCAGTGGCAAATTCATTAGCCGCTATTGAAGGAGGAGCACTGCAAGTAGAGGGGACGATTAATGGGATTGGAGAGCGTGCAGGGAATGCCGCTCTAGAAGAAGTAGCAGTAGCTTTGCATATTCGAAGAGATTATTATGAAGCGCAGTCTTCTATGACATTGAAAGAGATTAAAGCAACAAGTACATTAGTTAGTCGTTTAACTGGAATGGTTGTACCGAAAAATAAAGCGATTGTTGGAGCGAATGCATTTGCTCATGAATCGGGAATTCATCAAGATGGTGTTTTAAAAGAAGTAACAACATATGAAATTATTGAACCAGAACTTATCGGAGAATCACAAAATCTATTTGTTCTTGGAAAACATTCTGGTCGTCATGCATTTACTGAAAAAATGAAAGAACTAGGTTATGAATTTACTGAAGAAGAGCGGGATATAGCATTTAGGGCATTTAAAAGGCTGGCAGATCGTAAAAAAGAGATTACAGAAGAAGATTTACGTGCACTTATGCTTGGAGAAGCGGCATTCTCAACACAGCAGTATACGATTAAACAATTGCAGGTACATTTTGTATCAAACAGTACACAATGTGCAACAGTTGTACTAAAAGATGAGAAAGATAACGTGTATGAGGATGCAGCAACTGGTGCAGGTAGTATTGAAGCAATTTATAATGCAATTCAAAGAATCATAGGAATTGAGTGTGAGTTAGCTGATTATCGCATCCAATCTATTACGCAGGGTCAAGATGCACTTGCTCATGTTCATGTGGAACTAAAAGAAGGATCTCATCAAGTTTCGGGATTTGGTGTTGCGCAAGATGTATTAGAAGCATCAGCTAGAGCTTATGTACATGCTGCTGGAAAATTAAAGGCATTGTTAACGCTTGTAAAGTAACGATTTGATAAGTGAGGGAGGAATTCCCTTACTTATCAAATTTATATTCTGAAAATTCAAATAAATAAAAAGGGGTGTTTATAACATGGAAAAACGTATCGTTTGTTTAGCAGGTGACGGTGTTGGACCGGAAATTATGGAGAGTGCTAAAGAAGTATTACACATGATCGAAAGGTTATATGGCCATCGCTTTTATTTACAGGATGAACAGTTTGGCGGGGCGGCCATTGATTCGTTTGGGCAACCGTTACCACCGAGAACACTTGCAGCATGTTTAGCAAGTGATGCAGTGTTACTCGGCTCAGTTGGTGGACCTAGGTGGGATGAAGCGAAAGAACGACCAGAAAAAGGATTACTTGCTCTTCGAAAAGGACTTGGGGTATTTGCAAATGTTCGGCCTGTTGCTGTAGATGAGGCAACTTCGCACTTATCTCCATTAAAGGCGGCAGATGAAGTTGATTTTGTTGTCGTTCGTGAACTAACAGGTGGGATTTATTTTTCTTTCCCAAAAGAAAGATCAGAAGAAGCAGCAACAGATACACTAACTTATCATCGTCATGAAATTGAACGTATTGTTTCTTATGCTTTTCAACTTGCAAGTAAACGGCGTAAAAAAGTTACTTCGATCGATAAAGCAAATGTTTTAGAGTCAAGTAAACTATGGAGATCTGTTACAGAAGAAGTAGCCCTTCGTTATCCAGAGGTGGAGCTCGAGCATGTTTTAGTAGATGCAGCGGCGATGGAGTTGATTCGTAATCCAGGCCGGTTTGATGTCATTGTAACCGAAAATTTATTTGGTGATATTTTGAGTGATGAAGCTTCTGTATTAGCAGGATCATTAGGAATGCTTCCATCGGCAAGTCATGCGGAGAATGGTCCGTCATTGTATGAACCAATTCACGGATCAGCACCAGATATTGCAGGGAAAAATAAAGTAAATCCAATCGCAATGATGCGTTCGGTCGCGATGATGCTTGGACAGTCATTTGAATTAACAAGAGAAGGAGAGGCGATTGAATATGCGATTACTGCAGTTCTTCAATCAGGGAAATATACAGCGGATATAGGTGGAAATGAAACAACAACTTCGTTTACAAAGGCTGTACTTCAAGAAATGGAAGAACAAGCGCTAGTTGGGAGAGGGAGATAATGGGGAAAAGATTACTAGATAAGTTGTGGGAAAGACACGTTGTTGCGACAAATGAAAATGGATTAGATTTATTATATATTGATCTCCATCTCGTACATGAAGTAACATCACCGCAAGCTTTTGAAGGATTACGGCTTGCCAATCGAACTGTTAGAAGGGCGGATTTAACATTTGCAACAATGGATCATAATATTCCAACAAAGGATGTTTGGAACATTACAGATCGCATTGCGAAGCAACAATTAGATACACTTCGTAATAATTGTAAACAATTTAATGTTCCATTAGCGGATATTGGTGATGAAGCGCAAGGTATTGTTCACGTTATTGGTCCAGAGCTCGGACTGACGCAGCCAGGAAAGACAATTGTATGTGGTGATAGTCATACGGCAACTCACGGAGCGTTTGGAGCGTTAGCGTTTGGAATAGGTACAAGTGAGGTGGAACATGTACTAGCTACTCAAACATTGTGGCAACGAAAACCAAAAGCAATGGGAATTGAATTAAAAGGAAAATTGCCAAAAGGAGTATATGCAAAAGACATTATTTTGCACCTTCTTGCTACATATGGGATAGCGGTTGGAACCGGATATGTCATGGAGTTTTACGGAGAAGCAATTGCAGATATGGAAATGGAAGAACGGATGACACTTTGTAATATGGCAATTGAAGGTGGAGCAAAGGCAGGGATTATTGCACCAGATAAAAAAACATTTGCTTATGTAAAAGGACGTGTGCATGCGCCGAAAGAGTTTGAATTTGCAGTAGCAAAGTGGAGTGAACTTTATACAGATTCAGATGCAATTTATGATATGTGTTTTTCGATAGATGTTACAAAACTAGCACCTTATGTAACGTGGGGAACGAATCCGAGTATGGGGATTCGTATTGATGAACAGTTACCAGAACAAAATGATAAAAATGATGAAAGAGCGTTTGCGTATATGGGGCTTAAACCAGGACAAAGTGCATTTGAAATTCCAATTAGGCACGTTTTTATTGGTTCTTGTACCAATTCTCGTTTATCAGACTTAGAAATTGCCGCAGCTGTTGTAAAAGGAAAAAAAGTAAAAGAAGGGGTGCGAGCGCTTGTTGTGCCAGGATCAAGGCAAGTGAGGGAAGCAGCGATGAAAAAAGGTCTGCATCGTATATTTGAAGAAGCTGGATTTGAATGGAGAGAACCTGGATGTTCTATGTGTCTTGGAATGAATCCAGACCAAGTGCCTGAAGGAGAACATTGTGCATCCACTTCTAATCGTAACTTTGAAGGAAGACAAGGAAAAGGGGCCAGAACACATCTTGTAAGTCCAGCGATGGCAGCTGCATCCGCATTATATGGTCATTTCGTTGATGTAAGAAAGGAGAGTTATGATGGAGCCATTTCGTATTCATAAAGGTACTGTTGCTGTATTAATGAATGATAACATTGACACAGATCAAATCATTCCAAAACAATATTTAAAGAGGATAGAAAGAACAGGGTTTGGACAGTTTTTATTTGATGAATGGCGCTATAACAATGAGCGTCAAGAAAATCTCGATTTTCCACTAAATGCACCAGAGCGAAAAGGAGCTAGCATACTGGTTACGGGGGATAATTTTGGTTGTGGCTCTTCAAGAGAACATGCGCCATGGGCACTTGCTGATTATGGCTTCCGGGTCATTATTGCAGGAGGGTTTGCGGATATTTTTTATATGAATTGTATGAAGAATGGTATGCTCCCAATTGTTATGGGAAAAGAAATGCGTGAAGAGCTTGCATCCATTGATCCGAGAGCTGTAATAGAAGTTGATCTCGAGAACGAGATCATTATAACACCAGAGAATCGTTTTTATTTTACAATTGAGAATATGTGGAAAGAAAAATTATTAAAAGGTTTAGATGAGATTGGAATTACGATGCAATATGAACAACAAATTCAAGAATACGAACAAAAAATAGCTCACTATATTTTTTAGTGAGCTATAATTAAAAAATAAATACAAAGTTAGAATTGTGTTTACTTTCTGAATTTATTGTTATATACTATGTGAAAACAAGAGGAGAAAGGGAGTAAGGATAATGATTACAGTACAATCTATGCTTACACAACTACATCATCATACATAAAACCCTTGAACCTAGCGTGAACAACGTGTAGGCACAAGGGTTATTCCCGTTGTACCTACACTCTATAAAAGAGCCTTGTAGGTATTTTTTCTACAAGGCTCTTTTTATGTTGTTCCTGATTGTTATGGTGGGCATACATTAGAAAGGAAAGGGAGTGTGGAGTTGTATGACGAAATGGAAACGAGCAAATCCAAATGGAACAAGGGATTATGTATTTGAAGAATGTACATTGATTGAAGAAGCTGAACAAAAGTTAAGACGTACTTTTTTAGAAAGAGGATATGAGGAGATTAGAACGCCTACAATTGAATTTTATGATGTGTTTTCATTTCAAAACCGTCCGATAGATGAGGAGAAAATGTATAAATTTTTTGATCAGCAAGGACGTATTATCGTTTTGCGTCCGGATATGACGATTCCTTTAGCGAGGGTAATAGGAATGCATGGTGGAGATTCTCCTGTGAAAGTAACATATAGCGGGAATGTGTTTCGAGCAAATGAATCACTTTCTGGAAAATATAATGAGATCATTCAAACGGGGATTGAAATTATTGGAATTGATAATATACGGGCTGAAATAGAATGTGTTGTAAGTGTGATTCAAGCACTTCAAGGGGTAGGTGTACATTCTTTTACAATTGAATTAGGTCAAGTTCAGTTATATAAGTGCATTGTCAAAAAACTTTCGCTTAAGGAAGAAGAAGAAATGTTATTACGCACGTATATCGAAAGTAAAAACTATGCAGCGTTATCAAGTTTTTTACAAGATAAAAATTTAGATAGAAGTGACGAAACAGTACGGTTACTTGAGAGGTTACCAAGATTATTTGGAAAGCTGGAGGTAATTGAGGAGGCAGAAAAACTTGCTTCTAATGATGAAATGAGGCAAGCAATTGCACGGATAAAAGAAATTTATCAAACGATCGAGAAGTTAGGCTATGGATCATATATATCAATTGATTTAGGGATGATTCAACATTTGCATTATTATACAGGGGTTATTTTTAAGGGGTATATATATGAGGTTGGAGAAGAAATTGTTAGTGGGGGAAGATATGATGAATTAATTGGGAATTTTGGCGAGTCTAGGCCAGCTGTTGGATTAGCTATACAAGTAAATCAAATTGTTAGGGCACTGCAAGAACAACAAGAATCATTCAAGCGAAAGCATCTAGACGTGATGATCCATTATACATTGGAACGATTAGCAGAAGCGGAAAGACTATGTAATTTACTTCAAAAAGACGGGTGGAAAGTGGAATTATCTTTATTTGATAGTTTGCAAGACACCTTTCAATTTGCAAGAAAGAATGGAATTACAACCGTGATTGAAGTGGCAGGAGAATCATTAGTGGAATATGTTTGGAAAGAAAAATGGATGATGCAGAAAGAAGGGGAAACTTCATGCGTAACATTCAAATTGCGTTAACAAAGGGACGATTGGAGAAGCATGTCATTCCGCTTTTCGAGAAAATCGGGATTGATTGTTCGGAAATTATGGATAAAGGAAGAAAACTTGTGTTCCAAAGTGCGAATACCAATATTTCATTTATTCTAGTTAAAGCGGTTGATGTTGCAACTTACGTAGAACACGGTGTTGCAGATATAGGTGTTGTTGGAAAAGATATTTTAATGGAATATGAGAAAGATATATATGAAATGGTAGATTTGAAGGTAGGATGTTGTAAGTTTTGTATTGCATCAATTCCGACATATAATCGGGAAGGTTATCGGAAAAAGAGAATTGCTACAAAGTATCCGCATATTACTTCTAAGTATTTTCGTGATAGGGGTGAAGATGTAGAAATTATAAAAATAGAAGGTTCTGTAGAAATTGCCCCGCTCCTTGGGCTAGCAGATGCAATAGTTGATATTGTGGAAACTGGAAAAACATTGCAAGAAAATGGCTTAATTGTATTTGAAGAAATGTGCTCGATATCTGCTCGGATGATTGTAAATAAAGCTGCTTTAAAAACTAAAAAAGACGAAATATTCAGTATTATAAATAGAATGGAGTGTATCATTGCTGAAGGAAAATAAAGGAGGAGCATAATGGAGATTATGTATGAAGATTTTACAGAAGCATTATCTAGAATCAAGTTGCTAAGAGAGCACGCTAATATAATAGAAGAAACTGTTCAATTACGTGTAAGAGAAATTGTTCAAAAAGTGAGAGAAAGAAGAGATGAAGCACTATTTTCTTATACAAAATCATTCGATGGTATTGAGATAGAAGAGTTTCGTGTGACAAACGAAGAAATAGAAAATGCAAGTAAAGATGTATCGGCTGTATTTCTAGAGGCGTTACAAGAAGCAAAAAAAAATATCATATCATACCATGAAAAACAAACAAGGCAGTCTATTTTTGATTGTGAAAAAGAAGGAATCATTCGCGGGCAGCTCATTCGGCCGCTAGAAACAGTTGGTGTATATGTACCAGGAGGAACAGCATCGTATCCCTCATCGGTACTCATGAATGTATTGCCAGCTAAAATTGCAGGTGTTCAGAAAGTGATAATGGTAACACCACCAGGAAGGAGCGGGATAGATCCTCATATTTTAGTAGCTGCACAACTTGCTGGTGTCGATGAAATTTATACAGTAGGTGGCGCACAAGCAATTGCAGCTTTAGCATATGGAACAGAATCGATTCCTAAAGTGGATAAGATTGTTGGGCCAGGAAATGTATATGTTGCTCTTGCAAAGCGAGAAGTATACGGGATAGTGAATATTGACATGATTGCTGGTCCATCAGAAATTGTGGTAATCGCAGATGAAACAGGGAACGCCTCATTTATTGCAGCTGATTTATTATCACAAGCGGAACATGATATAAGAGCAACTGCGATTTGTATTACAACAAATGCAGTGCTGGCAAAAGAAATAGAAAGAGAAATAGAAGTACAGCTTGCTACATTGCCAAGGAGTGAAATTGCTCGTGAATCCATTAAACGAAATGGAGCAATCTTTGTTGTACCTTCGTTAGAAGATGCATTTCAATTATCGAATGAAATAGCGCCGGAGCATTTAGAATTACATATAAATGATCCGATAAATGCCTTAGCTTATGTGCAACATGCAGGTTCTATCTTCATTGGTCCATATGCACCAGAGCCACTTGGAGATTATTTTGCAGGGCCGAATCATGTATTGCCGACGAGTGGAACAGCACGTTTCTTTTCACCGTTATCAGTGGATGATTTTGTGAAAAAATCAAGTTTTGTCTCCTATACGAAAGAAGCTTTAAAAAGTGTAAAGCATCATATTATAAATCTTGCAGATAAAGAAGGATTACATGCGCATGCTAGAGCCATTCAAATTCGATTTGAGGAGGAAAAATAATGCGTCAGGCAAGTCAAGAGCGGGGAACGACAGAAACAAAAATTAAACTGAGTTTACAACTAGATGAAAGTACAAATGTCTCTATTCAAACGGGCGTCGGATTTTTTGATCATATGCTAACTTTATTTGCAAGACATGGTCGATTTGGATTGCAAATTGTAGCTGAGGGAGATGTATTTGTTGATGCTCATCATACTGTTGAAGATGTTGGAATTGTGCTTGGAAATTGCTTAAAAGAAGCATTGCAAAATAAAGAGGGGATTAACCGCTACGGTGCAGCATATGTACCAATGGATGAGTCATTAGGTTTTGTGGCAATTGATATAAGTGGGAGGTCTTATCTTGTATTTCAAGGTGAGCTGACAAATCCGAAATTAGGAGATTTTGATACGGAGTTAACAGAGGAGTTTTTTAGGGCGGTTGCTCATGCTGCAAATATTACCTTGCATGCACGTATCTTATATGGCAGTAATACACATCACAAAATTGAAGCGTTGTTTAAAGCGTTTGGGCGTGCGCTTCGAGAAGCTGTAGATAAAAATGAAAACATTGTTGGGGTAAACTCCACGAAAGGAATGTTGTAATTGATTGCAATTATAGATTATGGGATGGGGAATATTCGCAGCGTGGAACAAGCATTAACATGTATCGGAGCAGAATATACTGTGACGGATAATAAAAAGAAAATATTGGAAAGTGACGGTGTGATTCTACCAGGAGTAGGTGCTTTCCCAAAAGCGATGGAAGCTTTAGAGGAAAAAAATCTCGTTTTCGTACTGCAAGAGTTTGGGAAATCGGGAAAGCCGTTGCTTGGTATATGTTTAGGAATGCAACTTTTATTTGAGGAAAGCGAAGAAATCAGGAATTCGATAGGACTTGGTTTGTTGCCAGGTAGTATCCGAAAATTAAAAGTTTCTTATAAAATACCGCATATGGGCTGGAATCAATTAAAGAAAAAACGGGAAATCCCGTTGTGGAATGAAGTGGCAGACAATTCATTTGTATATTATGTTCACTCTTATTATGCAGATTGTCCAAGAGATCTTGTCTGCGGGAGTAGTAAATATGGAATTGAAATTCCAGGGTTTGTTGCAAAAGGGAATATATTCGGAGCGCAGTTTCATCCTGAAAAAAGTGGTGAAATTGGAATACAGATGCTAAGAAATTTTAAAGGAGTGGTAGAGTTATGGAAATCTTCCCAGCAATCGATTTAAAAGAAGGGCGATGTGTTCGACTTTATCAAGGAGAGTTTAACAAAGAAACAGTGATGAATGAAAATCCAGTTGACCAGGCAGCACGATTTGAAAAACTAGGAGCAAGAATGTTACACATTGTCGATTTAGATGGGGCGATCGCTGGGCAGTCGGTAAATTTGTCTGTCATTGCAGATATATGTAAGACCGTTCGTATTCCAGTGCAAGTTGGAGGGGGAGTAAGATCTCTTTCGGCAGTTGAAATGTTGTTGTCAGTAGGAGTAGAAAAAGTTATTTTAGGAACAGCGGCTTTGTATGACCGTTCATTTTTAGAAGAAGCAGTTCATTTATATAGAGAGAATATTATTGTTGGTATTGATGCAAAAAATGGCTATGTTGCAACGAGAGGCTGGCTTGATGTGTCTGAAATTTCTTACATTGAACTTGCGAAACAAATGGAGAGTGTAGGTGTACAAACGATTATCTTTACAGATATTTCGAAAGATGGGACACTTCTAGGACCGAATTTTGAACAATTACAGTTACTACAAGAAGCAGTGTCACTTCGTATTGTTGCTTCAGGCGGGGTGTCTTCACTGCAAGATGTGAAAAAGCTGAATGATATGAATGTATATGGTGTAATCATTGGGAAGGCGCTGTATAAAAAAGCAATTGATTTAGAAGAAGCGTTGCAGGTAACAAAGTTATGTTAGCAAAGCGAATTATTCCTTGTTTAGATGTAAAGGCTGGCCGGGTTGTAAAAGGTGTGAATTTTGTGGGGTTACAAGATGTCGGGGACCCTGTTGAAATAGCTGCTTTGTATAATCAAGCGGGGGCAGATGAAATTGTTTTTTTAGATATTACAGCGACGCATGAAGGTAGAAAAACGATTGTGAACGTTGTAGAGGAGACGGCATCAAAAGTATTTATTCCGCTTACAGTTGGGGGCGGTATTTCGACTGTTCAAGATATGTATAAATTGTTAAGAGCAGGTGCCGATAAAGTTTCGCTTAACTCAGCTGCGGTGCGAAATCCAAGGTTAATCGGGGAAGGTGCTGAACATTTTGGCTCACAATGTATTGTGGTAGCAATTGATGCAAGGCGAGTGAAAGAAAACAAGTGGAATGTATATGTAAATGGAGGTAGGGTTGATACAGGAATCGATGTGATAGAGTGGGCAAAGCGAGTTGTTCAGTTAGGCGCAGGTGAAATTTTGCTGACAAGCATGGATGCAGATGGAACGAAGGATGGTTATGATCTTCGTTTGACAGAAGTAATTTCCCAAAATGTCTCTGTACCAATCATTGCTTCGGGAGGATGTGGAAATGCTGAGCATATTGTAGAAGTGTTTCAAAAAACATCTGCAAATGCGGCCTTGGCAGCATCAATTTTTCATTACGGTGAATCTACTGTACAGGAAGTGAAGCAACAATTACGAAAGGCAAACATTGAGGTGAGATTATGAGACCTGATTTTTCCAAAGGATTGTTACCAGCTGTTGTGGTAGAAGAAGATACTAAAGTAATTTTAATGTTAGCTTATATGGATGAGGAAGCATATGAAAAGACGCTAGAAACAAAGAAGACATGGTTTTATTCCCGCTCAAGGCAATCGTTATGGAATAAAGGGGAAACATCTGGTCATGTTCAATACGTTCAATCTCTTTATTTAGATTGTGATCAAGATGCAATTGTAATTGTTGTAAAGCAAATAGGGCCAGCGTGTCATACAGGTGAGAAAACGTGTTTTCATCACAAAATTATATAGGGGGATTAGATGATGGAAGATGTATTAAAATCTTTGTTTGAAACAATCGGTGAGCGGAAAGTAAGTCCAGTGCCTGAATCATATACAAATTATTTATTTACAAAAGGCGAGGATAAAATTTTGAAGAAAATAGGAGAGGAATGTACAGAGGTTGTAATCGCTGCAAAAAATGATAATAAAGAAGAACTTGTAAAAGAAATGGTCGATGTCTTCTATCACTGCTTTGTTTTACTAGCCGCAAAAAATATTTCGTTAGAAGATGTGTTAAAAGAAGTGAAAGAAAGGGAAGGGAAGCTATCGAGAACAGGAGAGCGTAAGGAAATTGATACATTATAAGGAGGAGAGATGATGAAAGTGGATTATCACCTTCATTTGGAAGAAGGTCCATATTCAATAGGTTGGTTGGCGAGAATAAATGAAGCGTTAGAATATTATCAACCGCTTAAAGAAGAAAAACATTCGATTAAATGGCTTATGAAAACACAAGAGCGTTTGCAAAAGCGAGTGCAGGAAGGGCCGTTTACAGTGGAATGGCTTGATTTATATTTAGAAGAAGCATTGCGAAAAGGAATAAAAGAAGTTGGGATTGTTGATCATCTCTATCGCTTCTATGAAGCAAAGAAGTATTACGAAAAATACGTAGACATTAGTGAGTCAAAGCTAGGTCGTTTGCAAAAAGAATGGTTAGATCAAGTGCGAGTTGCATCGATTTATGAATTTACAAAGGTAATTCAAGAAGCGAAGGCGCGTTGGAAAAAGCGTGGTGTAGCGCTGCGGCTCGGAATCGAAGCAGATTACTTTATTGGTGGGGAACGAGAATTAGAAGAATTATTAGCATTAGGGGATTGGGATTATGTCATTGGATCTGTTCACTTTATAGATGGCTGGGGATTTGACAATCCAGATACGAAAGAATATTTTGAGAATCACAGCCTGCATACATTGTATGATACGTTTTTTGCAACCGTCGAAAAAGCTGTTCGTTCTAGCTTGTTTGATATTGTAGCACATCTCGATAATATAAAAGTATTTAATTATCGATTAGATGAAAATGAGCAGCTTCCATATTATAAAAAAATTGCAAGAGCGTTACTTGAAACAGATACAGCTACGGAAGTGAATGCAGGATTATATTATCGTTACCCTGTGCGTGAGATGTGTCCAAGTCCTCTTTATTTACAAGTTTTAGCGCAGCATCAAGTGCCGATTACTCTCTCGTCAGATGCTCATTATCCAAATGACTTAGGAAGATATATTGCGGAAAATGTGAAAGTATTACGTAATCATGGTATTTCTCATGTTGCTACATTTACGAAACGGGTAAGACAAATGCAGGTGCTTGAAGAGGAATCGGCAACTATTTCAAAGTAAAAGATGATTTTGTGATGAAAACCTTTCTTTTTGCTCAGAATAAGAAAGAATGATAAAGGAGGGTTTTAAATGGAAAAACAACAAAATAAGCAGAAAGCGAAAGTGACAACTCAAAGTTATGCTTCTCAAATGAACGAGGAAGTCGACTCTATTGTACAAGAGCAAATAAGTGATACAGTAGTAGAAGGTACGATTGATGCAAAACTTGAGAAACAATCGAATGAAGCGCAATAAATAAAGAGGAGAGAGATTTATCTCCTCTTTATTTATGGGAAGAAGTGTCGATTTTCAAAACTCTAATCAAATTACTTGGCTTTTTTGATATAGATTTTTTACAATAAAATATAAGGGAATTCTCATTTTTAAATAGAAGAGGTGCTTATAGTGGCGAAAATATTAGTAGCAGGAAAAATTCCAGAAATCGGATTACGGTTATTACAAAATCATGATGTAGAAATGTATGATAAAGAAGAATTAATTTGTGTAGAAGAATTGATAGAACGTGTAAAGGGAAAAGATGCACTGCTAAGTTTACTTTCTACTAAGGTAACAAAAGAGGTCATTGATGCAGCACCAGATTTAAAAATCGTTGCTAACTATGGTGCAGGCTACGATAACATTGATTACACATATGCAACAGAGAAGGGAATTGCTGTTACAAATACACCAAAAGTGTCCACAGAAGCAACAGCAGAATTAACATTTGCTCTTCTTTTAGCAGCGGCAAGAAGAATTCCAGAAGGGGATACTGTATGTCGGACGACCGGATTTAATGGGTGGGCACCGTTATTTTTCCTTGGACGAGAAGTATATGGGAAAACAATCGGAGTAATTGGCCTTGGAGAAATTGGAAAAGCAGTTGCAAAACGTGCAAAGGCATTTGGTATGAATATTATTTATACAGGGCCAAATCGCAAACAAGAAGCAGAGCAGGAGTTAGGAGCAACGTATGTAACGTTAGAAGAACTATTGCAAACAGCGGACTTTATTACAATTAACTGTGCATATAGCCCAAGCTTATATCATATGATTGATGAAGAACAATTTAAAATGATGAAGAAAACAGCTTATATCGTAAATGCAGCACGCGGTCCAATTATGAATGAGTTAGCGCTTGCTCGTGCGTTAGAAACCAATGAAATTGAAGGTGCAGCCCTTGATGTATTTGAATTTGAGCCGAAAATTACAGAGCAATTAAAAGGATTGAAAAACGTTGTTCTTACTCCTCATGTTGGTAATGCGACGTTTGAAACACGGGATGCGATGGCTGAAATGGCAGTGCGAAACATTTTAGCGGTACTAGAAGGAGAAGAACCGTTAACACCTGTAAATCCAAAAGTATTGGTAACAAAATAAGAAGAAGCCTTCCCTGCTTGGAAGGCTTCTTCTTATTTTTCTTTATTTGCTCGGTTTTTATGAGCCGGTCTTTGTCTAAGAAATTGAGATAGCATATACAAAATATAAAGAGGAATGGCAATGAATAGAAATACAGACATGTTACCAAAACTTGTTTTATACATTGTATAAATAATGCCAATTAAAAATAATGTAATAATGATACTATATCGTGGAATTGGCACATCTTTTAAACTTGGAATGCGAATGCGACTTACCATTAAAAATGCAAACGTTACAAATACTGTAATGAGAACAATTTTTGGGATGGTATGTGAGAACAATGTTAAGAAAGCAACAAGTCCTCCCGCTGCAGTAATAGGGACACCAGTGAAATACTTCATAGAAGTAGACGAAGGTGTAACATTAAATCGTGCTAAGCGATATGCTCCAAAAAGAGGGAATAGCCCTGCTATGTATAGTCCGATAATCCCATAATTTGAAAAAGATGTGTAGTACATTAAAACAGCCGGTGCAGCTCCAAATGTTACAACATCTGCTAGTGAATCAAGCTCTTTCCCCATTTGGGAATCAACACGTAGTAAACGAGCAACTCGACCATCAAGACTATCTAACATCATCCCGATTAGTACTAAAATAGCAGCTGATTTATAATATCCTAAAGATGCATAGCCGATTGACAAAAATCCGCTATATAAATTTCCGAGCGTAAATAAGTTTGGAATTGCTGCCCTATACAAATTCTGATCCCTTGCTTTCTGTAATAAATTCTTAATTAGTTTATGAAAGTTTACTTATTTTATCATACCATAAATTTCTTTCTCGTACGAAAAAAGTTCCCAATTTATGAAAGATTTCATGGAAGGCACCATTGAGAATGAAATCACTGGCTAAAATAATAAAAAAGGAGCAACTCCAAGTTGTTATCATGTGAAGTTGCTCCTTATATTATTCAAATTTGGTCATCATTGTTCCGGTTTTGTATTGATTGTTAGGATCGAATCGTAATAAATCTCCATAGATAAGCTTATCGGAGTAGTTCAATTCGGTCTTTGCTTTTTCAATATATGGCTGACATATCGCGGAATCAATCGGTTCACCTGTATTTTTTTGGTAACACATATTTTTTGTATAAATATACTCATTTGTTACGAAGCTACCGTCACGCATAACGATAAGTGGATCTTTTTCTTTTATAAATAAGTCAGTCCCAAACTCGATTGATTGATTCGTTTTAATACCAAGTAAATGAAGCAATGTCGGTTTAAGATCAATTTGTCCAGATACTTTAGAAATGACTTTCCCTTCTTGACCAGGCACATGAATAATAAGAGGGACGCGTTGCAGTTGCATAGAATCAAACGGTGTAATAGATTCTTTCCCAAGGAATTGAGCCATAGCTGCATTATGGTTTTCAGAAATTCCGTAATGATCTCCATAAATGACGATAACTGAATTATCGTATAACCCTTCTTCTTTTAATCGATTAATAAACAATTTAAGAGCTTCATCTGTGTAGCGGACTGTCGGGAAATAGCGATTTAAAACGCCGCTTTCAGAATTAAACTCGTCAATATATCGGTCCTCTGGGTTTAGAAGAAATGGGAAATGATTTGTTAATGTAATGAATTTTGTATAAAACGGTTGTGGTAAAGATTTTAATTTTGAAATAGATTGTTCAAAGAATTCTTTGTCTTTTAATCCCCAACCAACAGACATTTGTTCAGTACCTACATAATCATTTAAATTAAAGTAACGATCATATCCAAGTGCTGGATACATTACATCGCGATTCCAAAATTTCTTATCATTTGAATGGAAGACAGCAGAATAATATCCATATTTTTTTAATTGCTCAGGTGTTGCAGTGTACTCATTCTTTGCATGAGTAAAGAACACAGAACCACGATCTAATGGATAGAGTGAGTTTTCAACGATAAATTCAGCATCGGATGTTTTACCTTGTCCAGTTTGATGATAAAAGTTATCAAAGTAGTAACTATCTTTTATAAATTGGTTTAAAAATGGAGTAATTTCTTTTCCATTTATTGTTTTGTTAATGACAAAACTTTGTGTAGATTCCATTGAAATTAAAATTACATTTTTTCCTTTTGCAGCTCCAAATAAGTTTTTGTCAACTTGTTTATCTTTTGAATTCACGTAGTTTTTAATTTCCGAAAACTCATCTCCACTTGCGAATACACGCTCTGTAGAAGATTTAGACTGAAGTGCGATATCAAATAGATGATATGTGTATAAACCGAGATTTTTCACTACCGTTTGACGATCAAAAGAACGTGAAAACAGCTGTGGTTTATAAACCACAGAAACAATAATTTGTAGTGCTAATAGAGCGGTGACACCACTAAAAAAACTTCTTTTTTCAGATTTAGATAATGGTGTTGTATCACAAAAGTTTGGAAACTTACGTGAAATGAATATTAAGATAATGGCGTCTGCAAATAGAAGCAATGTTTTATACGTAAATAGTTCTTTAATACTTGTTCCTAAATCAGCCATGTTATTTGTTTGGAATAAAACAGGAAATGTGACAAAGTCATTATAAAACCCGTAAAACATTGCGTTCCCAAATAAAATAAATGACAGTATAAAGCTGATTCCAATAATAATTCGATTTCGATATTTTGATGCTAATAATGCTAGACCAAAAAATAAAAGCAAGGAAGCTAGCGGATTAAATAGCAACATAATTTCTTCGAAAAAGTTATCAATTTTAATATCGAAAGCTAGCTTGTATACAATATATGTTTTGATCCATAATAAAACGACTGCAATAAGTGCAAATCGTAATTTTGGAAATAAATGTTGTAGCATAATATACTCCTTTCCTACTATTATGACAGTTCTAGTGATTGCACTTTTATGAATAGAGGTTTCACTTTATATATACGAACAGCCTTATGTGATTATTATACTATGTGTACTATTATACGAGAACAAAACAGAATTGTGGACGCTTTTTGTAATAATCGAGTAGAAAAAGAGAAGTAGGAGACAATAAAGTGAAACTTGAATGAGCGGGGGCATCATCCACTCATTATTAGTCTTCACTAGTCGAGCTTTTGCGGACAGTTTATTTTTTATCTATATATACATCAATTAAAAAACCGACATCAAACCCCTCTTTTTAGGTG
>NZ_JBALQK010000020.1:24805-27425 GCF_036965845.1 Bacillus sp. JJ1127
TAAAATGGATTTATATAACTTCTTTGCCTTCGTTGAATTTTGAGGTGAAGTGCTGCTGTCCGCAAATAGTGAGAAAAACATCGCATAAGGATACGGAGGTCATGATGAAAAAGTTACTGTGTTTCGTACTATGTAGTGGTCTTATAATGTTTTCTTCTCCAGTGGTGATTACGGCACAATACGATTTGCCGTTAATGGAGGATGCTCTCTATTCTGTATTATTTCCACAAATAAATGCAGCGATTGAAAAACATTATGGAAAACTAAAGCCATATGATTGTCCGAAAATAGTTAGCATAAAAAAACTTTATAGTGGTACATATTTATTTCAAGCAGTAATTGAAGTGACGAAGTATGAATCAGGGATAGGAGGGAAAGTGCTTCCGCCATTTGAAAAAATAAGTATTACGTTTAATAATGAAGAGGGAGAATGGATTGTAACGAAGGTGGCTATAAAGCGTTTACCAAATGATACAAAGCTAAATTGCAAAAAACCAATATAAAAAATTGTTTGACAAATAATTTATTCCTTTGGTATTGTTAATAGCAATATAAGATGTTTGAAAATTGAATAGATTTACCTCATCTACTCTCAAAGGTAGAGGCCGCAATAGGAAAGAGTAAGCTATGGGAGATTTAGTGGAATCTGTGATCATAGATTGAAAGGGACTATTGCCGAAATATAAGAATGACCACATTATTCATATATTGGGACTGCATTGAATAAATGTAGTACTGTCATAAGATTTATTTTTATGGAGAGCTATTTGGAGATGTTGATGCGGTTTCTTATTTGAGAAGATAACAACTAGTTTATTTTTTCAATATACATTATTCCTAATAAGAAACGCGTGTGAACATTGTTCCGCGCGTTTTTTGTTTATCTAAAAGCGTGCTGCAATGAATAGAAGATTGGGGTTATGAGTTTTAGAGGAAATAAGGGAGGAATTAAAATGTATTTACACGGCACAAGTCGGATCAATGAGCAAGGACACTTAGAAATTGGAGGGTGCGATACAACGCAATTAGCAAAAGCATATGGAACGCCACTTTATGTGTACGATGAGGTTGCTATTCGGGAAAAATGTCGCGCATTCCATCGTGCGTTCCAGGAAAGTGGATTTTCTTACCAAGTAGCATATGCAAGTAAGGCGTTCTTGTGCATGGAGATGTGCCGAGTAGCTCGTGAAGAAAATATGTCTTTAGATGTTGTTTCTGGAGGAGAGCTATATACAGCTTTGCAAGCGGGTTTTCCAGCATCTCGTATTCATTTTCACGGAAATAATAAAACGGAAGAAGAGATGATAATGGCCCTGCAAGCAGGCATTGGTTGTTTTGTAGTGGATAATTTCTTTGAGCTAGAAGTATTGCACGATTTAGCAGTGCAGTATGGAAAAATTGTCAGCATATTAATTCGTGTGACACCTGGGGTAGAGGCGCATACACATGAGTATATAACGACAGGGCAAGATGATTCGAAATTTGGTTTTGGGGTTTCTACTGGTCAGGCGATACAGGCGATTCAAATGGCATTAGAGAAGTCAAATTATAACGTGTTAGGTATTCACTCGCACATTGGCTCACAAATTTTCGAGACAGCAGGGTTCGTTCGAGCAATTGAAGTATTACGTAACTTTTTAGAAGAAATAAGAGAACAAACAGGGTATATAGTAACAGTGTTAAATGTTGGCGGAGGGTTTGGAATTCGCTATACGGAATCTGATACACCCCTTACACTTGAAGCGTATGTGCTTGCGGTAACGAATGCGGTGAGGGAACAATTTACAACATGTGAGTATCCCCTTCCTGAAATATGGGTTGAGCCTGGGCGAAGTATTGTTGGCGATGCAGGAACAACGCTTTATACAGTAGGAGCGGTAAAAAATATCCCAGGTATTCGTAAATATGTTTCAGTTGATGGTGGAATGACAGATAATTTAAGACCGGCATTATACGGAGCACGTTATGAGGCGATGCTAGCAAATCGGGGAAATGAAGAAAATGAAGAAGTTGTTTCGATTGCAGGAAAATGTTGTGAGAGCGGAGATATGCTTATTTGGGACATAAATCTTCCGCAAGTTGCATCCTCTGATTTATTGGCAATCTCTTGTACGGGAGCATATGGTTATTCTATGGCGAATAATTATAATCGTATTCGCAGACCAGCTGTAGTATTTGCAAAAGGTGGAACATCACAAATTGTTGTGGAACGTGAAACATATGAAAATATAATTGGAAACGATCGCATACGTATTAAAGAGCTTGTTTAAATGATAAAAGGAGTTGTTCGAATGGAGCAACTTCTTTTAAAATATATATTGGAAAACTAGGAATGAGAAAATCAGAGTTGTGATAAAATACAAAGCTTATCAAGAGAAGCAGAGGGAATTGGTCCTACGAAGCTTAGCAACCTGCTTATAGTAGCAAGGTGCTAAGTCCAGCAAAATGGCATCCATTTTTAAAAGAGCTAGATAGAAAGGTGCATGTGGGATATATAAATCCATTTTAATTTTTCGGCATCTAAATTCCCTGCTATGCAGAATAAAACGGAACTTACACTCGTTTACTCTTTCTGTTTTTTACTTCGCATGTGGCAGAAAAAGGCACTGACCGCTTCTAT
>NZ_JBALQK010000020.1:27501-35127 GCF_036965845.1 Bacillus sp. JJ1127
GCATGGTCAGATGCTCTCTTCCATCTAAAAAGATTGGGTTTATGTTGGTTTTTTAATTGATGTATATATAGATTTCATAAGTATGAAAATGTAAAATAAATTCTCCTTTACAAGTATAGTAATATATTCTATAATCACAAGTAACTTCAATATATGAAATCGATGAGCAAGAAGAGTACGTATATTTGATGCGTTCAGAGAGCTGGGATAAGGTGTGAGCCCGGTACGATAAAATATACAGAATGGGCTTGCGAGAGGTATGCTGAACATTTTAGTAGGCAACCCGGGTTCTGCCGTTAAAAGGATAGGGTATCGGAGTTTTCCTGTACCTGAACAAGTGGGGTTTTTGATCCAATTGAGGTGGTACCACGGTATTCTATTACATATATCGTCCTCTACATGCAGCGTAGCATGTAGAGGACTTTTTTATTTTCTAAAGGAGGTGTGCGAGTATGAAGTGAAAGTGTATAATTAAGAAAAGTGCAAATATTCAAAAAGGAGAAATTATTTATGAAAGAAACACAGCAATGGACATCGAAAATTGGTTTTGTACTCGCAGCAGCCGGAGCTGCAGTAGGACTCGGGGCGATATGGAAGTTTCCGTATGTTGCAGGTAATGGCGGAGGCGGAGCATTTTTTCTAGTCTTTTTATTATTAACTATATTTATTGGTATGCCTCTTCTTTTGGCTGAATTTGTTATTGGGCGTAGTACACAAAAAGAAGCGGTTACTGCATACAAAGTACTCGTGCCGAATAGTAAACTATATCCATGGATTGGTCGCATGGGAGTTGTCACTTGTTTTAGCGTATTATCTTTTTATAGTGTAGTAGGTGGCTGGATTTTATTATATTTATATTATAGTGTGACAGGTCACTTTTGGAGTGGATCAGTGGAATATGGAAAATTGTTTGAACAGACAATTTCCAATCCAGCTAGTGCAGTTGGAGCTCAGTTGATTTTTATGCTTTGCACAATTTTTGTTGTAAGTAAAGGTGTAGAGAAAGGGATAGAAAAGGCAAGTAAGTATATGATGCCGCTATTATTTATTTTATTTATTGCCATTATTATTCGTGCCCTTACACTTGATGGTGCATGGGCTGGTGTTGAGTTCTTCTTGAAACCAGATTTTTCAAAGTTAACAGCAGATACTGTTTTGTATGCGATGGGACAATCCTTCTTTTCATTAACAGTAGGGGCTTCGGTAATGGTAACATATAGCTCATATTTAAAGAAGGAAGAGCATTTAGCAAAATCAGCGACATCGATTGTGAGTTTAACGGTATTTATTACAATCCTTGCGGGGCTTGCGATATTTCCAGCAATCTTTGCGTTAGGGGTTAAGCCGACGGAAGGGCCAGGTTTATTATTCATCATCCTTCCGGCTGTATTTGCTAAAATACCATTTGGACAATTTTTCTTTATTATGTTTTTGATTTTATTCTTCTTTGCAACATTAACTTCTGCCATTTCAATGCTCGAAATTGTTGTTGCTTCCGTAGCGAAAGATAATGCAAAAAAACGTCCTTCTGCATCATTGATCATTGGATTACTCATTTTCGTATTTGGAATTCCAGCGGCATTGTCATTTGGAATTATGAGTGATGTAAAGATATTTGGAAAAACATGTTTTGATTTAGTGGATTTTGTGGTAAGTAATGTCTTGCTTCCGTTAGGAGTACTAGCAATTTCATTGTTCGTACCGAATAAAATGAGTAAGGATTTATTAATGAAAGAATTAGAAGTTACAGAAACAAAAGGAAAAACATTATTTAACGTTTGGTTTTTCTTACTGCGTTATATTATTCCAATCACGGTTGTGGTTGTATTTTTAAATGCAATTGGTATATTTAAGATTTTCACAAAGTAAAAAGGCAGGGGATAAACCCCTGCCTTTTTATTTATAATCCGATATAAGGAGAAGGATCAACTGCGTTTGTTTTACCTACATTCCATTCTCCAATATGAAGTTCGAAATGTAAATGCTGTCCGTAAGATTGACCTGTATTCCCCATGAATCCTAATTGTTGACCTTGTTTCACCGTTTGTCCATTAGATACAGAGCGGCTGCTCATATGAGCGTATACAGTTGTGTAAGTTTTACCATTTATACGATGTGATAAGTATACAACATTTCCGTAACTAGAGGATAACTCAGATCGAATGACAACACCGTCGGCAGCAGCTATAATCGGAACTGTTCCAGAAGCGGCAATATCAATGCCTTTATGATTATCTATAGAGCGAGCACCAAATCCAGAAGTTTTTGAGCCAGCAGCTGGTTTAATGAATCCGCTTTTATTTGTATCTTGCGGTGTTGGAGCGGCTTGTCCGCTTTCTTTAGCGGAAGCGGTAGCTTGCTTTTTGGCTTCTTCTGCTTTACGTACTTCTTCCACACGTTTTTCTTCTTCAATTGCTTTTTGAACTGCTTGTCGCTGATTCTCTAAAATGCTTTTTGATTCTTCTAAGCCTTCAATCTCTGAATCTACTTTTGATACTTTAACGTGTAAATCGTTAATGAGAGCTTGTTGCTGCTGCTGATTTGCTTGCAATTCTTGTTGTTTTTGTTCTAGCTTTTGCCCAGATTCTTTCAATTGTTGTTCTTTTTTTTCAACAGCTTCTTTCTCGGATTTTACAGTTTCTTGATCTTGTGTCTGTTTTTTTACGATGTCTGTATCGTTATTTAAAATCAAACTAACGGAATACATATTATCAACAAGGTCTACGAGGTTGTTTGAATTCGTTAATACTTCAGTTATGATATTTGTTCGCGGTTTTTCTTGCATAGATTGTAATCGTTTTTTAATAACTTCTTGACGTGTGTCAATATTCTTTTGTAATTGTTCAATGTGTTTCTTTTTCTCAGCAATGATTTGCTGTGTTTTGCTAATTTCTTTTTTTGTATCGTTTAAATCCGCTTCATTTTTATTAATGGAAGTTGTTAATTCATCGATTTTCTTCTGTAACTCTTGTATTTCTTTCTCCATCTGTTCTTTTTCTGCCGATTTATTATGTAATTCTTGTTGTTTTCCTTCTAATTCTGATTGTATTGTAGATAATTTATCTTGACTTGTTTCTGCGTGTACTGGTGAAAGCAACGGAGAAACAAAAAGAGTTCCTGCTGCTAAAACGCTAAAAGCTGCAAATTTCTTATTCATTGGTGTCTAGCTCCTTTCCCTATGATTGTATATATCATAATAAGAAGAATGCTGTCTATTATTGTAATCATAATGTAAAGAAAATTTTATAAAATTGCTGATTTTTGTCGGAATTAAGGGAATTTTTTGCCTATATTGGTATGTTCTGTTGTGAAAATAAATAGAAGAAATGTTGATATACCTTATAAGGAATCGTTCTCATGTTAGGTTTTCTTACATTGGGTCGTTTTTTGTCAAGAAAATTATTTATATTCACGCAAACTTATTTTGTTGTCAGATTTCATTTTTTGCTTTATCATTTTTAACAGGGGCAAATGTAGTGAATTGTCGAATAATATGTAATACTCTTAATTTCTTGGCTTTATAGAAATAGAGAAAGGTAGAGTTATAGCATCTTTAGAAGGGGGTTACAGCAAGTATGAAAAGAATTGGACTTGCATGGCAAATTTTAATAGGGCTTGCGCTTGGTATTGCAGTTGGGGCAATTTTTTATGGCAATGCAGAAGTAGCAAAGTTTTTACAGCCAATTGGAGATATTTTCATTCGATTAATTAAAATGATTGTTGTGCCGATTGTCGTAGCGAGCATTGTTGTTGGGGTTGCTGGTGTTGGTGATGTGAAGAAGCTAGGGCGATTAGGCGGAAAGACAATTCTTTATTTTGAAATAATTACAACAATTGCAATTGTTCTTGGCCTACTGGTGGCGAATATTTTCCAACCAGGAAAAGGCGTGAATATGGATCAGTTAACAAAGACGGATATTTCAAAATATACATCTACAACAGAGCAAGTACAGAGCCATTCGTTTGCGGATACATTTGTAAATATTGTTCCGACAAATATTATGAAGTCGTTAGCTGATGGTGATATGCTTGCCATTATTTTCTTCTCTGTATTATTTGGTTTAGGGATTGCAGCAATTGGGGAAAGAGGAAGACCCGTTCTTCAATTTTTCCAAGGTGTAGCAGATGCAATGTTTTACGTGACAAACCAGGTAATGAAATTCGCACCGTTTGGGGTATTCGCATTAATTGGTGTAACGGTTTCTAAATTTGGTCTTTCGTCATTAATTCCATTAGGAAAATTAGTTATTGTCGTTTATGGATCCATGATATTCTTCGTTGTAGTTGTATTAGGGCTTACGGCAAAATTATTTGGAATTAACATATTCCAGTTCTTTAAGATTTTAAAAGAGGAGCTTATTTTAGCTTACTCTACAGCAAGTTCGGAGACGGTTTTACCAAAAATCATGGAGAAGATGGAGAAGTTCGGTTGTCCGAAAGCAATTTCATCTTTCGTTATTCCGACTGGTTACTCATTTAACTTAGATGGATCTACATTATATCAAGCAATCGCGGCAATTTTCTTAGCACAAATGTATGGTATTCATTTATCAATCACAGAGCAAATTACATTAATGCTTGTATTAATGGTTACATCTAAAGGGATTGCAGGTGTACCTGGTGTATCATTCGTTGTATTATTAGCAACACTTGGTACGGTAGGAATTCCAGCAGAAGGTTTGGCATTTATCGCAGGTATTGACCGTATTTTAGATATGGCACGTACAGCAGTTAACGTAGTAGGTAACTCTTTAGCAGCTGTTGTTATGTCTAAGTGGGAAGGTCAATATGATGAAGAAAAAGGACAAGCCTATTTAAAAGAGATTTCAGAAAAACAAGTAGCATAATAATTGTTGTAAAAGCCCTCGCATAAAATGTGGGGGCTTTTCTGTATAGAAAAGAGGGGAGAATAATGAAACGGAAATATGGAGATGGTTTTTCATGGAAACGGTTAATAGAGAAAAGTTATGAAGTGAAAACAATAGAGCAAGGCATGTTAGGGATACTGCATATGCAAAAAGTGAAAGAGCCTAGTTACAAGCAATATAATAATCAAAAACTTTGCATTGTCAATGATGGACACACATGGGTGCAGTACTTCATCAACGGTAAAAACTTTGCGATTACAGCTATGCTAAATGAAAAACGGAAATTAGTACAATATTATATTGATGTAGCAAAAGAGTTTAAAATAGATGAGAGAGGTATGCCATATTTCGATGATTTATATTTGGACGTAGTGCTATTACCTAATGGCGATGTATATTTGCTGGATGAAGATGAATTAGAAGAGGCCTACATAGATGGAGATATTTCTAAAGAGGAATATAACGTAGCGTGGGATACGGTAAGATGGCTTCTCGAAGTAATTGAAAAAGAAAATTTTCCCTGGATTGCAATTTTAGAAAAAGAAATTCAGAAATTAAAGTGACCATTTTCTTTTCGAGATGCTCATTTATTCGTGTTTTTGTAAATATCAAAAAATACCAACTGTTTTTATACAAATAATAATTGACTTTTGATTTGTAAGCGAGTAAAGTTAGGGAAGAAATTATTATCAAAAATAAAATATGAAACCTTCTTATAAAGAGAGGCGGAGGGACTGGCCCTACGATGCCTCGGCAGCGGACTCAAGATGGAGTGCTGTGCCAAATCCAGCAAGCATGTGCTTGAAAGATGAGAAGAGTGTTTCTTATAGATGTATAAGACCTCTTCTTTTCGGAAGAGGTCTTTTGTTATTGATTAGAAAAGGTTTAAAACTAGGGAGAGATGATACTTTGAAAGAAACGAGAGGAAATGGTTTAGCTTTATTGCCGCTTGGAATATTTTTGGCACTATTTATTGGTTCTGGAATTATTACAGGTGATTTCTATAAATTACCGATACTCGTAGCGATTTTAATTGCTGTAGGGGTTGCTTTGGCAATGAATCGTAAAGAAAGCTTTACAGCAAAAGTTGAACGGTTTGCCAAGGGCGCTGGTAATCCGGATATTATGATTATGGTGTTAATTTTTGTACTTGCAGGTGCATTTTCTGAAACTGCAAAAGGAATGGGTGGAGTTGACTCTACAGTAAATTTAGCACTGTCTATTTTGCCGCAAGGATTTATCGTTGCAGGGATTTTTGTTATAGGGGCATTTATTTCATTAGCAATGGGAACTTCGATGGGAACGATTGCCGCGTTAGCACCAATTGCAGTAGGGATTAGTCAGCAAACAGATATTTCTATTGCATTAACAATGGGAACAGTTGTTGGTGGTGCGATGTTTGGCGATAATCTATCATTTATCTCTGATACGACAATTGCAGCGGTTCGTTCGCAAGGAACTGAAATGAAAGATAAGTTTAAAACAAACTTTTTAATTGTGTTACCAGCAGCAGTTATTACGATTATATTATTAGTTTTCCTTACATTAGGAAACCATACGGAAATGAAAGCTCATACGTTTGATTGGGTGAAAATCTTGCCATATGCAGGTGTGCTTGTTACAGCGTTACTTGGGTGTAATGTTCTTGTTGTATTAGCAGGTGGAACGGTTTTATCAGGAATGATCGGTTTGATAGATGGAAGTTATACATTGGCAAGTTTCTTTAAAAGTGTAACAACGGGAATCAGTGGCATGATGGAGTTAGTACTATTAGCAATTTTAATTGGCGGGATGGTTGAAATCATTCAATATAATGGTGGTATTCAATATCTAATGAATATATTAACACGTAATATTCGCTCGAAAAAGGGTGCAGAGTTTGGGATTGCTGGCTTAGTTAGTATGACGAATATGTGCACAGCAAATAATACAATCTCTATTATTTTCACTGGACCACTTGCGAAAAATATTGCAGATCAATATGAGATTGATCCACGAAAATCAGCAAGTGTATTGGATCTTTTCTCATGTTGTGTACAAGGATTAATTCCATATGGAGCACAAATGTTGACGGCAGCAGGGTTTGCTGCAGTATCTCCAATTGAATTGCTACCATACGCATTTTATCCAATTTTAGTTGGAGTATGTGGTATAGTTTCTATTTTAATTGGTTTTCCTCGATTTTCAAAGGTAGCGGAAAAAAAGCAATATCATAAAACAGCATAACTTTAATGTAAATAATGTAGAATAAAAAACGCTCAGACAATAAATACTGGGCGTTTTTTTGTTACTTATAAATCTTTTTTTAAATAGTAATGTTTATAATCTCTTCCTACATTATCAAGGACACCAAACTCTTTATAACCATGCTTTTTATAGAAGTCTAATGCTTGGAAGCTTAAAGTATCTACTTTTATGAAGTCACATTTTTTCTCTAAAGCGATTTTTTCTACTTCTAACAATAATTTAGATCCGTATCCTAATTTACGGATGTCTTCATCAATCATAAGAGTATGAATCTCTAACCAATTCCAGCAAACCTCACCTAATAGTCCCCCGTGAACTTTGTCATTTTCATCTTTAAGAAATAAATGAATTTCTGAGTATCTTCCTCTTAAATCTGGTGGGAAATGTTTTAAATTATATTCGTAAAGTGCATTGTTTATATGGTTTTTATCATTTGTATTTACTTCTTTAATAATATGTAAAGCCATTATGCATGTCTCCCCTTGTATCTGTATAGTCTCTATATAAATCC
>NZ_JBALQK010000021.1:0-24856 GCF_036965845.1 Bacillus sp. JJ1127
ACTATATCGAGATTAGTATAAAAAAACATTTTAAGAGAGTGCATTACTTTTGGCAATACAAAAAATATATAGAAATCACTTTTATTCTGTACTAAATAAGTACATCTTCTATAATTTAATATTTTTTGTTATATACTACTCAATAACATTTCAAATAATTTTGGAGAATATAAACATATCACTATCGATAGCATAATGAATAGGGGGAATTGAAAGGATTGTTACTTATCGCCTTCCTTATTTTCTAAAACATCTCTTGACATAAAAATGCATTATATCGCATAATATATAAAAATTAAAGTGAAAATCGCTGAAGGGAACTAGTACATATATCTTCTTGCGCAAGAGAGTGGAATCCGTAGGCTGAAAGATTCCTCGTATAGAAATTATCGAACCTATCCCTGAGTCTTAAACGAAAGTTTAGGCGTATGCCTGCGTTACAGGCGACAAGCGGATATAGATTTATATCAATGAAGGTGGTACCGCGGAACAAAGACCGTTTCGTCCTTTTTAAGGACGGATCGGTCTTTTTTATTTGGCTCTTTATTGCGGAATTGGCATCATTGGTGAGATGTTTTTTGTTGCAAATTGCACGTAGTAGAAGAATATTTTGTTTCCATTTGAAAAAAGAAGCAGCACAATTTATAAAAAAATTTTTATTTTAGACTAGGGGGTATAAAAGTGAAAAAACAGCGAATTGTCGTAAAAATCGGAAGCAGTTCCTTGGCAGCGAATCATGGAGGCATCTCTGGCGAACAGCTTTCAGATCACGTTGCCGCCTTGGCGCGACTGAAGCAAGAAGGACATGAAATCGTGCTGATTACATCTGGGGCCATCGCCGCAGGCTTTTCCGCTCTCGGGTATCCCAGCCGCCCCGTGACAATTAAAGGGAAGCAGGCTGCTGCCGCTGTCGGGCAAAGTCTGTTGATGCAGGCGTATACGGAGGAATTCCGCAAATATGGCATCGTTACCGCGCAGCTTCTGCTGACAAGAAGTGATTTTTCTAGAAAAGAACAATACAGCAATGCCTACGCCACTTTAGCGGAGCTACTCAACCGCTCCGCTCTTCCTATAATCAATGAAAACGATTCTATTTCTTTGGAGGAGCTGACGTTTGGTGATAATGACATGCTGTCAGCTTTAGTAAGCGGGCTTGTCTCGGCAGATATGCTCATGATTTTTACGGATGTGAACGGTTTGTATGACCGGAATCCCCAGAAAAATCCGGACGCGAAAAAGTATTATTTTCTCCCTGCCGTTACGGAAGAAATCGCCTCTCTTGCTGGAGATGCTGGCTCAAAACTTGGTACCGGCGGCATGAAATCGAAAATCGATGCGGCAAAGACGGCACTATCTCTCGGCGTAAGTGTATTCATCGGAACAGGACGTGGACGGGAGAAGTTTTTAGATGTTTTGAAGGGTAAAGGTGATGGAACGTATATCGGCAATACGCCTCAAAAAGTGATCAAGATGAACAAGCAATGGATCGCGCTACATTCGCTTGTTAGCGGACAAATCGAAGTGGATGCCGGAGCAGCCGCTGCCATCATTCAGCATGGAAAAAGTCTTCTTCCTGCCGGTGTTACCGGTGTGTTTGGGAGCTTTCAAGCCGGCGAAGTCGTGGAGGTTATCACACAGCAAGGACGCGTGATAGGGAAAGGGCAGTGCAGATATAGCGCAGAGGAATTGCGGGAGCTGAAAGGTATGCAGAGCCACGACATTCAAGCGCGAGGCGAAAGGCATAGCTATGAGGTCATTCATAGGGATAATTGGGTTTCATTTTAAGAAAATCAAGGGGGCTCGTTCAAGTGAAGAGCACAGGGGCCTACGTCCCAAAAGGCGCTGTTTGTCTTTTCTCGCTCTAAGCGTCCGATTGACTCAACTAACATCTATGGAGGAGAGTCTTGGATGGTAGTGCCTAGTTGGCGGAGTTGGACACGTCTCAAATTTTATACTTTTTAATCTTTAAAAGGGGGAAACGAAAATGAATGAAGTGTTGGCAAAGGGACAAAAAGCGAAAAAGATTGCGGGAGAGCTTGTGGCCAAATCGACTAATGAAAAAAATAAGGCACTGGAGGCTGTCGCTGAGCAATTAATAGAAGAGACATCCTATATTTTGGAGGAGAACAAACGAGATATCGAACAAGGTAAAGCGAAAGGAATGCCTGCCTCTCTCCTCGATCGCCTCATGCTGAACGAACAGCGCATCATTGATATGACAGAGGGCATCCGGCAGCTGATTGATTTGCGTGATCCTGTCGGAGAATGTGTAGCTGCATGGGAACGGCCGAATGGATTGTCTATTCGGGAGATGCGCGTGCCGCTCGGTGTTGTGGGGATGATTTACGAGGCGCGTCCAAATGTGACGGTGGATGCGGCTACAATTTGCTTGAAAACAGGCAACGCAGTGATCTTGCGTGGTAGTTCTTCCGCCATTTATTCCAACAAAGCCATCGTCGCTGTCATTCACCGGGCGCTCAAACAAACGAGCTTACCTCCAGAGAGTGTACAGCTCATTGAAGACACGTCACGAGACAGCGCAAAGCAGCTGTTTACATTGAACGAGTACTTGGATGTTCTTATTCCAAGAGGTGGCAAGCAGCTGATAGATACTGTAGTGAGAGAAGCATCTGTTCCTGTATTGGAAACAGGTGCGGGAAATTGTCACATTTTCATTGATGAAACAGCGGATAAACAGATGGCATTCGATATTATCGTAAACGCCAAAACACAGCGTCCGTCTGTATGCAATGCTATTGAAACGATTATACTTCATGAGAATTGGGCGCAGCGATTCGGTACCGAGCTGTTTTCTTTCTTGAAGGAAAGAGGAGTGGAGCTGCGTGGGGATAAGAAAGTATTAGTAATGGATTCTTCTCTTTTACCCGCTTCAGAAGAAGACTGGGAAACAGAGTTTTTGTCTCTTACGCTAGCAGTCAGAATCGTTTCCTCTGTTGAAGAAGCGATTCGACACATCAATGCTTATGGCTCCATGCATTCCGAAGCAATCATTACAGAGAACGAGGAAAACGTCAGCAAGTTTTTCATGTCCGTTGATGCCGCGGCGCTTTACCATAATGCTTCGACCCGCTTTACTGACGGCTTTGAATTTGGCTTCGGCGCAGAAATCGGCATCAGCACGCAAAAGCTGCACGTACGGGGACCAATGGGGCTGTCTGCATTGACTTCCACGAAATATGTGATTCGCGGGAATGGGCAGATTCGGGGATAAGAAGCAAAAGGACAGATGCAAAGCCCTCTTATTTTATTTTCGCTTTTAGTTTCTACCTCTTCTTTAGTATTATGGAGATATCTTAAAATAACAAACGGCGTCATATGCTACGTGTTTACATGTAACATATGACGCCGTTTTATGTATCTTACAAAAATGTAAGGTAAATGTCATGTAAAACAATGGAAGATAATACGGAAAAGGCGCAAAATAGGAACTGGAAAAAGAAGTGTAGGAGGGTTTATATGAACAAACCAGTTGTAGATGTCAAAGACGTTCAAAAAGTATACGGTAAAAAAGGTGAGAGCCAATCACATGCTTTAAAAGGTGTATCGTTTTCCATTCAAGAGGGTGAATTTGTTGGAATCATGGGACCATCTGGTTCAGGGAAAACAACGTTATTAAATGTAATTTCAACATTGGATAAAGCAACGGGCGGAGTTGTTGAAATTGCAGGTACAGATATTACAAAAATGAAGCAAGGTGAGCTTTCTGATTTCCGTTCACAAAAGTTAGGATTCATATTCCAAGACTTTAACTTATTAGAAAACTTATCAATCTATGAAAATATTGCTCTGCCACTTTCTCTGCAAGGTGTTCCATCACGTAAGATAGGACCGAAAGTAGAAAAGGTAGCTGAAATGTTAGGAATTTCAGAAATACTTCAAAAGTACCCATCTGAAGTATCTGGTGGACAAAAACAGCGTTCAGCAGCAGCGCGTGCGCTTGTACATGAACCAGCGATCATTTTAGGAGACGAGCCAACAGGAGCGCTTGATTCTAAAAATGCAGCGAGTCTTTTAGATGCGATGACAAACTTAAATGAAGAACAAGGTGTATCGATTATGATGGTTACCCACGATCCATATAGTGCAAGTTACTGTCAGCGTATTTTATTCATTCAAGACGGAGAGTTATACAAAGAAATTCACCGCGGTGGTACGCGCGAAGCGTTCTATAAAGAAATTTTAGATGTGCTTGCAGACTTAGGCACACAAAAAGCATAAGAAAGGAGGTTCAAGAATGTTATTTAAGCTTTCTATGTCAGGACTAAAAAGTAAGCTGAAAGATTACATTGTCTTACTTGTTGGTCTTGTAATGTCCATTTCGATCTTTTACATGTTCCAAACATTAGCATTGAATAAAGCGTTTATTGAAGCGAATTCTGTAATCAGCAGTATTCAATTCGTCTTCCATGCTGGTGCGGTACTATTAGCTATCATTACATTCTTCTATATTTTATATGCTAATTCTTTCTTACTATCACTTCGTCAAAAAGAATTTGGTATGTATATGATGTTAGGAGCCAAAAAGCATAAGGTGACAATGCTTATGTTTATTGAAACAATTGTATTAGGAGCAGCATCTCTTGTAGTTGGTATTGCAGTCGGTGTAGGGCTCGCGCAAGGAATTGGTAAACTACTTATGCACCAGCTTGAATTTACTGCAGGTGGCTATCATGCATTTTATGTTCCATCTATGCTTGTCACATGTATTTTCTTCTTAGTACTATTTGTTTTATCAGCAATTATGAATAGTATCAAATTATCACGTATTACGGTTCTGCAACTGGTTCATGCAGATTCTAAAACGGATCGTGTTTCTAAAGCAGGAGTAAAGACTGTTATAGCTGCATTCGTTGGAATTATTCTATTAGCAATCGGTTATGCTTCTATGATTTACATGGATAAGTTGGCGCAAATGGGGATTATTATTGCATTAATCACTGTAACGTCCGGAACTTACATGTTATTTGGAACATTCCTTCCGCTTATTATTAAAAAGCTAAAGAGTAATAAAAAGCGGACTGAAAAAGGACTTAATGCTTTTACATTTGCACAGTTAAATTTCCGTATCAATAGCTTAACAAAAGTACTAGCGACAGTAGCGATGTTAGTTGCGCTTGGAGCAGGTGCGATTTCAGGCGGTATGGCGTTCAAAAATAACGTTATGCTTATTGTTGATGGTTTGGCGATTTATGATGTTGCGATTCATAATCCAACAGCCGAAGAGAAGAAAATTTTAGATGGTATTACATTTAAAGAGAAAAGTGAATATCGTTACAAAACAGACGATAAATACGTGTATTATTTAAAAGAAGATTTAGAGAAAAATCGTCCTTTAGTACAAGATTTAAAAGATTTTAAAGGAATGAAAGATGTCGGTAAAGTGAAACGAGCTTCTGAAGAATTGCCAGTAGGTGCGATTTCGAGTTCCGGTCAAGAAAAATCTGATAATGTGATTCCAGAGGAGTGGGGTCAGGCATTAAGCACGATTCATCCAATTTATGTATCCCCTAATCAAACAATCAAAATTGTAGACCAAAAAATGTATGATGGTTTGCAAGGAAAAGAGGGCGTTGCATTCCTTGGAAAAGTAGATAATTTCTTAACATATAAAAAAGAGTGGAAAAAAATTGATGAGTTGCAGCTAGCTAAATATGAAAATGTACAAGAAACTTCCTTGCAAAGTAAAAACCAATTTTATACTGGATTTTACGGCATCGCTAGTGGAACAGTATTTATGGGGTTCTTCCTAGGAATTGCTTTCTTAGCAATGATGGCAAGTTGTTTAATGTTTAAAATTCTATCTGGTGCATCTAGCGATATTACGCGTTACCAAATGCTTCGTAAAATCGGTGTTCGCCGTGAATTATTAACGAAGTCTATCTATAAAGAATTATTCTTAGTATTCTTATTCCCAGCAATTGTGGGTATTACTCACGTATTAGTTGGTATGAACATCTTCTCGTTCATTTTAATTGACCCGTATTTCCGTGTATGGCTTCCAATCTTGATTTTCGTAGTCATTTACGCAATTTACTATTTCGTCACAGTCCAATTATATAAAGGAATTGTTCTTCCGAAAGAAGACTAAGAGTTAGAAAATACCGAGCAGAGGGTGCTCGGTATTTTTTAGCATTCATTTGCTTCTCCTTAAAAATGGTTACATGTATTTTATACCATTTCATGGATAGATTATATATCTGGCCAGATGCCCTTGCTAAACTAAAAAAGAGGGTTTTTTATTTATCCCGCATTAACGGGCAGTAATACTCCCACTTCAAAATTCAGTGAAAGCATTGTCCAGCTCTAGCGGCTAGAATCTCCGGTCGTTTCACCCCCTCGGACGAGGCAAAAAGCGCCTCTCTGTCGGTGGCTCCAACGTCCTGCGATTCTGAGCGAGCCGCTTCCGCTTTTCTAAAGAAGTAAGGTGGGAGATAAACTGCCCGTAAATGCCCGATTGGTTCAACTAATAATCAGTGGGGGATGAAGAAAACCCCCACTGATTAAAGTTTCACTTTATAGATTTGTGCTTTGGACGTACTTCTAGGAAAAATCTCTTAGAGGACAAGGGAATAAAATTGGTTTCCATACAAGAAAATATTTTTTATCTTTTTGTCACAAATCGCAAATTTGTGGTTTCTTTATAGTGACAGTAGCTAATAAGGAGGAAGAAACGAGTGGAGGTGAAAGCTTCATTGTTAAATATATATGAACAAGATTCAGTTTCAAATATACAGTTTCAAGATGTATTTAAACAATATTACGCTCACGTGGTTAGACAAATTATGCGGACTGTGCGAGATCAAGCAATTGCTGAAGATTTAGCGCAAGAAGTATTTTTGCAATTATATCATACAGAATGGAAACAAATTGAAAGCTTATCAGCATGGCTTGCAAAAGCATCTATTTATGCAGCATATAACTATTTGCGATCTGAAAAAAGGCATCAAGCAAGAGTTGAAAAAGAAGCAAATTATAAATATTCAATTAGCAGTCCGTCATCGGAAGAACAATGTATTCAAAAAGAAGAAATTACCCGTGTACAAAGTACATTAAAAGAAATGGATGAGCGGGAACGTACTCTCTTATTAATGAAGTTTTCAGGATTTCAATATAAAGAAATCGCGGATGCTGTTCATATTGAAGTATCCTCTGTTGGAACACTACTAGCACGAGCGAAAGCAAAATTCCGGAAAATGTATAGAGGGATGAAGGAGGGGTAACAAATGAAATGCCAAGATATTGGATTTATTCAGGCGTACTTAGATGGAGAGTTAAACCGCGATGAAAGAAAGCAATATATTCAACATCTTGATCAATGTAAAGCATGCCAAAAGATGTTAGAAGAAGTAAGCAAACTTAATCAATGGGAACAAGTGATATTGGATGATGAATTTGCAAATTTTAGTCAAGAGATGGATATCGACGTTGATAAAGCTTGGGAAACCTTTGAACAAAATATACAAAATCATAAAACGGAAGAAACAAACAGTGAAGAAAGTAAAAAGAAGGGAAGATGGCATAATATGAAGAAATCATCTAAACGTTGGATTACTGCAGCAGCAGCAGCGGCAGTTGTGTGTGTGTCTTTAACAGTTCCAGAAGTACGGGCAGGAGCAAGTAACTTGTTATCGATTTTTCGAGTAAAGGATGTGCAGTTAGTTCAACTTACAGATTCGGACTTACGTGAAATTGAAGGATGGATCTCTAATATGGAAGAAGGAGAAAAGTCCATTAAGGGAATTGGGAAAATAGGAATCAAAGATAATGGAAGCAAAAAAGATGCTCATTTTCAGTCAGAACAACAAGCAAGAGAAGCTGGATATGCTGTTCCAAAAGTGCCAAATGGGTACCGTGTAACGAGTGTGGATGCGAATCCGTCATTTATTATGCAATTTGAACTCGATACAGAAAAAGCAAATAAATTGTTGAAACAACTACAAAGTAATACTCAGTTTGAAAGTACTTTGAATGGCAAGCAGTTTTCAATCACAGTTCCGGAATCAGTACGTACACAAATAGAAGTTGAGGGCAATCGAACATCAAGTGCTTTTTCTTATAATGTGATTGATGCACCAAAAATTTCTGTTCCAGAAGGTGTAGATGTTACGAAATTACAAAAAACAGTTTTAGAGCTTCCGATTATTCCTACGAATGTGAAAACACAACTTGCAGGTATTCAAGATTGGACACATACATTGCCGATTCCTTATGTAGCAAAAGGTGCAAAAGTATCGGAGACAAAGGTTCAAGGAGTAAAGGCCGTTTTATATAATACAGATTATGAAAACGTGCTGATTTGGGAGAAAGACGGGAAAATGCACATGATCGAGCAATATAAAGAGCAAGGAAAAGATATGAATGCAAGTGATCTTATTAAACTTGCAAATGAATTAAAATAATGATTGAACAAGAGCGGCTCCGTGAAAAGGGGCGGCTCTGTTCCTATATGGGGCGGGGGTAAAACATGAACGAAGACTGGATTATACAAACAAAGAACTTAACAAAACAATATAACGGAAAAGGCGGTATCCGCAACATTTCATTAGATGTGCCGCGCGGTACTGTATTCGGATTTATAGGTCCTAACGGTGCAGGAAAAAGTACGTTTGTGCGAACGATGCTTGGCTTAATTCATCCAGATTCCGGAACGGCGCAAATGTTAGGACAGCCGATTGGGACAATAGAATCAAAACGGCGTATTGGCTATTTACCTGAACTGTTTCGCTATCCTGATTGGCTGACTGGTTGGCAGTTGCTTGAAACGCATGCGAAATTATGCGATCTTCCTTTTCGAGAGCGGAAAGCAAAAATAAATGAGGTTATTGAAAAAGTAGGTCTAAAGGGAAGGGAGAAAGAAAAAATTCGCGGTTATTCAAAAGGAATGCAGCAGCGTATTGGACTTGCTTGTGCCCTGCTTTCTGATCCAGAATTGATTTTTTTAGATGAGCCAACATCAGCACTTGATCCAATTGGGCGAAAAGAAGTGCGTCATCTAATGGAAGAGCTTCGTGAACAAGGGAAGACAGTATTTTTAAACAGCCATCTATTAAATGAAATTGAACATGTATGTGATCACGTGGCGATTATTAATAAGGGAGAGTTAATTGTACAAGGAGATTGGCGCTCATTAATGATGATTCAAACAGAAGTTGAAGTAACACTTGGCGAAAAGAGCGAATTATTTTTTGAACAATTGCCTTCGTTTATTAAAAACGTAAGGAAGATAGAAGAACAGCAAAATCGTAAACGGTGGATTATCACGTTACAACAAGAAGATGATATTCCTAGATTGTTAGAAGCATTTGTATCACTACATATTCCTGTGTATCAGTTAAATCCGGTTCACCCGCATTTGGAAGATGTGTTTATGTACTGGGTAAATAAGAAAGAGGGGACGCAGCATGTGGACAATCGCCAAGTTATCGTTTAAAGAAATTCTGTTAAAGCGCATTTTTACCATTACGTTATGTATGACTTTTGTCTTTTTAATTTTTTATGGAGTAGCCATTCATTACGCTGTCAGTGAAATCCTTCCAGGAGAATCTAGCGGTCTTTCGGCAGCTCAAGATTTTATGAACAAAAGTTTTATTTCTACACAGCTTCTTGGAGTGGGTTTATACTTTTCTTCATTTATTACTGCGTTGTTAGCTATTTTAAGCAGTGTTGGCAGTATTGCAAATGAAATTGAAAGTCATCAAATTGATACGTGGCTAACGAGACCGATTTCACGCTTTTCCTTTTTAATGGGAAAATGGATCGGCTTATGTTGCTTACTAATTGCGTACGCAGCCTTTCTATTTATAAGTATCGTGCTCATCCATCAAACAATGGGAGGGAGTACGTTTCATTTAGATTTCACGGCCACGCAAATTATAAAAGCATTGGCTCTTTTCTTGTTACAGCCCGTTATTTTAATTAGCATCGCGATATTACTAAGCACGCGCATGGCGACATTAAATGCTGGCATTGTGTTAATTATTTTGTACGGAACTGGGTTTATTGGTGGATTTGTTGAACAAATCGGTACATTGGCACAAAAAACAGCACTTGTAAACATGGGCATAATCGCAAGCCTTTTATTCCCAATTGATACGATGTATCGTAAAATGACAATCTATTTATTTGATTCAGGAGACAATCCTTTATCAATCGCCTCACAAGGAGTGTTCGGCAGTATTTCAACACCGAGTAACATGATGATTGTTTATGCTGTTTTATATGTGTTAGCAGCTATTTTTATAGCGATTCGTACATTTAAATCACGTGATTTATAAGGGGGATGAAACTTCAGTGTATTCTCCCAATGCTGTAAAGCGTGAACTAAAACCCACCTCTTTATGTAGATGTGGGTTTTATATATATTCATTTTAATTTTTCGACAGATAAGTCACTGCCGTGGAGAATACACCATGATCGCTACTTGCATTCTCCTTTTGTTTTACACCTTGCATGTGGCAGGAAAAGGCCCTGACCGTTTCTATGCGTGGCCAGATGCTCTCGCCTGCCTAAAAAAAGAGGGTTTTTATATCGCTTTTTTAATTTGTGTTTATATAGTCTACATCTCATTATCTGAATTTCACTAACTATTAATCAGTTGCCTTCCTATTTAAAAAAGACTACAATTTTACTGTTATAGATAGAACGAAAAACAACAGAATAGGAGGGGGAAACTATGCCAAGAAAAGTATGGCTATTAGTAGCCGGGATGATTATTAATGTCACGGGTGCTTCTTTTTTATGGCCTTTTAATACAATTTATCTACATGATCACTTAGGAAAATCATTATCTATGGCCGGAATGGTATTGATGATTAACTCACTTACTGGTGTAATCGGAAATTTACTCGGTGGTGTTTTATTTGATAAGTGGGGCGGATATAAATCAATTTTAGTTGGAATTGTCATTACGCTATTATCGATTTTTGGTCTTGTATTCTTCCATGGCTGGCCAGTTTATGTTATTTGGCTTGCGTTAATTGGATTTGGTTCTGGAATGGTATTTCCATCGATGTATGCGATGGTCGGAACGGTTTGGCCAGAAGGTGGCCGAAGAGCATTTAATGCGATGTATGTTGGGCAAAACGTCGGGATTGCTGTTGGGACGGCATGCGGTGGTCTAGTTGCTTCTTATCGATTTGATTATATTTTCTTAGCGAACTTTATTTTATACTTTGTTTTCTTTTTAATTGCTTTTATTGGATTCCGTGGTATGGAAGATAAAGAAGATAAGCGTGTAGAAGTAAAAGAAAAAACGAAAAAAGGTTGGTCACTTACACCGGGATTCAAGGCACTTCTTATCGTATGTGTAGCATATGCTTTATGCTGGGTTACATATGTACAATGGCAAGGTGCGATTGCAACGTATATGCAAGAGTTAAATATTAGCCTTCGTCACTATAGTTTATTATGGACGATAAACGGGGCGATGATTGTTTGTGCGCAGCCATTAATAAGTATGATTATTCGTGCGATGAAACGTTCTTTAAAACAACAAATTATGATTGGAATCGGTATTTTTGCAGTGTCATTTATCGTATTAAGCCAAGCGCAGCAATTTACAATGTTCCTCGTTGCGATGGTGACATTAACAATTGGTGAATTATTCGTATGGCCAGCAGTTCCGACGATTGCGAACATTCTTGCGCCAAAGGATAAGCTCGGTTTTTATCAAGGTGTTGTAAATAGTGCGGCGACTGTTGGTAAAATGTTTGGACCAGTTGTCGGCGGAGCGATTGTTGACTTATACAATATGGAAGTATTGTTTATTGCAATCATGGTAATGCTTGTAGTAGCGCTTATCGCAACAAGTATTTATGATAAACAAGTCAAAGTTGAAGAAACAGTCGAAGAAAAAATTGCAGTTTAGTTTGACGGAACATGTAACATGTTTTAGAATATATTTTAAATAACTCATATGTATAATAACAGTGAGAAGGAGTAGTAGTAATAGAAGCTGGTTTAGAGAGTTGACGGTTGGTGCAAGTCAATCCACGTTTCGTTATGAACTCGCCTTTGAGTTGCAGTTGTGAAATGAAGTAGCAATTGCCGTTTATCCACGTTACGGATCTAAGCGAATGTATATTAGTGCTTGTTCAAAAAGAAGGATAAAGAAATCGGGTAGCGATCTTTACCGGACGTTTTGAACATTCTTTATTACATTAATTTAGGGTGGTACCGCGGGAATCTATAACCTCTCGTCCCTTTCTAGGGATGAGAGGTTTTTTGTATTTTAGGCGGTGAAAATAAATACAATTTGAATGGAGGGTATCTCATGAGCTTTAATCATCAAGAAATTGAGAAGAAGTGGCAAGCGTATTGGGAAGAGAATAAAACATTCCGTACGCCAGATGAGACAGAAAAACCAAAATTTTATGCACTAGATATGTTCCCATATCCATCAGGGGCTGGGCTACACGTAGGACATCCAGAAGGATATACAGCAACGGATATTTTATCTCGTATGAAACGTATGCAAGGATATAATGTTCTTCATCCAATGGGATGGGATGCATTCGGTCTTCCAGCAGAGCAATATGCACTTGATACTGGAAATAGCCCAGCAGAATTTACAGAGAAAAACATTAACACGTTCCGTAATCAAATTAAAGCATTAGGCTTCTCTTATGATTGGGACCGTGAAGTAAATACAACAGATCCAAACTACTACAAATGGACACAATGGATCTTCTTACAGCTATTTGAAAAAGGATTAGCTTACGTAGATGAAATCCCTGTAAACTGGTGCCCAGCACTTGGTACAGTACTTGCGAACGAAGAAGTAATCGATGGCGTGAGTGAGCGCGGTGGACATCCTGTTGAGCGTCGTCCGATGAAACAATGGATGCTAAAAATCACTGCATATGCAGATCGCCTACTTGAAGATCTAGATGAGCTTGATTGGCCAGAAAGCTTAAAAGATATGCAGCGCAACTGGATCGGTCGTTCTGAAGGTGCAGAAGTACACTTCAACATCGACGGTACAGATAAGAAATTTACAATCTTTACAACGCGTCCTGATACACTGTTTGGTGCAACTTACTGCGTACTTGCTCCAGAGCATACACTTGTCGCAGAAATTACAACTGCGGACCAAAAAGAAGCAGTGGAAGCGTACATTGATTCTGTAAAAGCGAAAAGTGATTTAGAGCGTACAGAACTTGCAAAAGAAAAAACAGGCGTATTCACTGGTGCTTATGCAGTTAACCCAGTAAACGGTGAGAAGTTACCAATCTGGATCGCTGACTATGTACTTGCTACTTACGGAACAGGTGCTGTAATGGCAGTTCCAGCTCATGATGAGCGCGATTACGAATTTGCAAAAACATTTAACCTTCCTATGAAAGAGGTTGTAAAAGGTGGAGACATCACAAAAGAAGCACATACAGGTGATGGCGCACACGTAAATTCAGCATTCCTAGATGGTCTAAATAAAGAAGAAGCAATTGTAAAAATGATTGAATGGCTTGAAGTAACAAGTGCAGGAAATCAAAAAGTAACATACCGTCTTCGTGACTGGTTATTCAGCCGTCAACGTTACTGGGGTGAGCCAATTCCAGTTATCCATTGGGAAGATGGCACAATGACAGCTGTGAAAGAAGAAGAATTACCATTAGTTCTTCCAAAAACAGAAAACATTCGTCCATCTGGTACAGGTGAATCACCACTTGCAAATATTGAAGAGTGGGTAAATGTTGTCGATCCTGAGACTGGTAAAAAAGGTCGTCGTGAAACAAATACAATGCCGCAATGGGCAGGTAGCTGCTGGTACTACCTACGCTACATCGATCCAAACAACAGCGAAGCACTTGTCGATCCTGAAAAAGTAAAACAATGGCTTCCAGTTGATATTTATATCGGCGGTGCAGAACACGCTGTACTTCACTTACTATATGCTCGTTTCTGGCATAAAGTATTATATGATATCGGTGTGGTTCCAACGAAAGAGCCATTCCAACAATTATTTAACCAAGGTATGATCCTAGGTGAAAACAACGAGAAAATGAGTAAATCAAAAGGTAACGTTGTAAATCCTGATGATATCGTAGCGAGCCATGGTGCAGATACACTTCGTCTTTACGAAATGTTCATGGGACCATTAGATGCTTCAATCGCTTGGTCTGAAAATGGTCTTGATGGAGCTCGTCGTTTCTTAGACCGTGTATGGCGCCTATTCGTTCAAGATAACGGTGAACTAAGTGAGAAAATCACAGATGCACCTAATAAAGAACTTGAAAAAGCATATCACCAAACAGTGAAGAAAGTTACAGAAGACTATGCAGAGCTACGCTTTAACACTGCAATTTCGCAAATGATGATGTTCATCAACGATGCATATAAAGCAGAAACACTTCCGAAAGAATATGTAGAAGGCTTTGTGAAAATGATCGCACCAGTTGCACCACACGTTGCGGAAGAACTTTGGAGAAAGCTTGGATACAATGAAACAATCACATATGCAAGCTGGCCAACATTCGATGAGTCTAAACTTGTAGAAGATGAAGTTGAAATCGTTGTTCAAGTTATGGGTAAAGTTCGTGCGAAACTGAAAACGAAAAAAGATGCATCAAAAGAAGAAATGGAACAACTTGCTATCGAGGCAGTTAAAGAGCAAATTGAAGGGAAAACAGTTCGTAAAGTAATTGTTGTTCCTGGTAAACTTGTTAATATCGTTGCAAATTAATAAGAAAGAGCAGTCCTTACGAGAAGAGGGCTGCTCTTTTTTTAGAGACAACTGAAAAAAGAGCGGAATTCAAGCATAGACAAACACCTATTCTTCTATGTGAAATATGATAAAAAAGGTAGGCTAAATTGTGAAGAAGAGGTGAAAGAAATGAAAGGGATGGATAATAATGCGCCGCATGGCTTTATGATAGGTGGTGGGGAAGGTGGCTATGCACAAATGATGATGGGGGGATTTGGCCAGCCAGGATATGGCGGGATCCCAACATGGATGGGAGGGACAGCAGGAGGAATGCCCACATCTGTAGCAGGAGCACAAATGGGGATGCCTTCGCTTGCTGGAGGGGCAGCAGGAGGAATGCCTACATCTGTAGCAGGAGCACAAATGGGAATGCCTTCACTTGCTGGAGGGGCAGCAGGAGGAATGCCTATATCTGTAGCAGGAGCGCAAGCGGGAATGCCTTCGTTTACTGGAGAAGCACCAGTCCCTACATCTGTAGCAGGTGTGCCAACAGGAATGCAGGCAGGGGTACCGGGAGGAGTGCCTGCAGGCGCACCAACTACATTTCCTTCTTTTGTAGGAGGTGTACCTACAGGATTCCCTGTACCAGGAGTTGGTGTTGTAGCAGGCGGAGTAGGAGGGTATCCACCTGCCCATCATGTACATCACGTGCACCACGCACAACACCATGGTCAGCAGCCACACCATGTACATCATGCACAACACCATGGTCAGCAGCCACACCATGTACATCATGCACAACATCATGGTCAACAGCACCACCACGGACATCACGGACATCATCATGGCCAACAACAAGTACATCATCATGGACACCATCCAGTTCACCCGCAGGCTGTTCTATATCAAACACATCAACACGGTCATCATGGTCACCAACATCACCACGGACATCATCATGGTCACCAACATCATCACGGGCAACAAACTGGGCATAGTGGAACAGGGACTTCGGCAGGAGCAGGACATATGGGGTATTAATGAAATCAAAAACATATTAAAAAATTCTCTTGCGCGCAAGGGGATTTTTTATTTGGGAATAGTAAGAGTAAGGAGGTGTTACATATGGGAAAAGGCAGAAGTAATAATGCTGGTAAAAAACAACCGAATTTCGATGATTCATCTAATTTTGCTAAACAAAGTCAACCGACAGAACCGAAGAAGAAATAATGAAAAAGGAGCTATCTATATAGAAAGATAGCTCCTTTTTCATCATATACCGACGCTTCGAAAAAATGAGACGTACAAATAAAAGCTGTTGGAATATTCCTAGCAGCTGATGTCATATTATTTTTCCGCTTTAGCTAAGGCTTCTTGACGTTGACGCTCAATTTCAGCTCGAAGTTGTGGTTCTGGTGCTTGCCAGCCTTCTGGTTTTAGAATTTTGCCGTCTCCTTCACGGAAGCGAGGTTTTCCATCAGGGAATAGTTTTGCCATATTGGCATTGTTTACAATTTCAAAACCTTTATCTGGACGTACTCCCATTTCCGCAAACGTTCCAAATGCAAAATAAATAAGATCAATCAACGCATCATATTGGTCTTCCACAGTCGTTGCTTCTAAAAATTCTTCCAGTTCTTCTTGCATAAAGCTCGCACGGATTTTTGCACGCTCTTCTGTTAATTTTGTTGGTACATCTGTAACAGGGTGTCCGAATACCTCGTGCATTTTTGCAACGAGTTCATATCCTTTATCTAAACCTTTTTCATTAGTCATGTTGTTTCATCCTTTCTTACTTTGTGACGAGTTTCATTGTAACATAAGGAGATTGTTTATTGAACTTATCCCCACCTACCTCTATATGAGCTTGAGGTGGGGGATTCTAGTGTTTCTGCCCTCGCAAAAACAATTCCTCTTGTTCAACAAAAAGGATACAACGATTTAGGAATTCAGTAGTGTCCTTAGGCAAGACGACCTCTTTCTGTCTTCCGAGGAAAACAGAAAAGGTATAGCCACTTTCTTCCTATATCGAGGAGAAGACCCCCACCTTCACTTCGTTTAGAGGTAGGGGTCTTCTCGGTTAAAATGATAAAAAGAACATTGTATATGATATAAGATGCTCGTTCGCTACTCCTCTTTCTTTATTAAAAATGATAAAGCGAAATCAATACCAAACATTCCAACAAGTAGCGTTGGTATGACAATAAGTAAATAGCGGGTGAAAGAAACATTTTTTAAGTATGTATGAGCAAATAAAAAGACGCCGAGAAATAAAATCCCATTTAAAATAGGCTTTACTAATTTTGTAGACATAAGCTCCCCCGTAAATATCTTTTTTCTCTATATAAGTAATAAAAAACTCCTCTCTCCGTTGTATCACGCTTGAGAGAGGAGTTCAATCTTTATCTTACATTTTGTGGATGGTGTATATGTTTGCTTTCATTCAATGACTCCTGAATTTGTAATATCTACCTTATATTTAACGGTAATAGGTACATCTTTGTACATTTTTTTCCATTCTTTTAATTTAAATGGGCGATAGTTTTGTCTAAATTTAGCTCCAAGTCCAAGAGGATCAACATCTAAAGACTTAAATTGTTTAATGAGTTTTGCAGCCGTAGCATCCAACTGCTTTTCAACGGATTTCGCGGTTTTCTTCGTGTTTTTTTTGTTTTCTAAATTAATTTGTTTTGAAATTTCTTGAATGCGTGCATCTAGTTTTACTGTAATCAAAAAAGAGGGCTTACCCTTCTTTATATCTAAATGGTAAGTAGGAGCGGAATGGATATTGTTAATAATTGTATATCCAGAATCGACTTTGAACTCTTGTGAGTCTAGCCGATGTTTTTCTAGTAACCCTTTAAAAACAAACATATCTTTGTAATCAATTTTTCCAACATACTTATCTTTTTTTAAAAGGCCAATACCAGTAATTTTAATCTTATCTTTACTTTTTTTAAGGATAGGCAAATAAGAATCTTGGCCTGTACGGTAATAGCGAAATGCATCTAAATGTAAGTTGTCTGTAGGTAAAGGGCCGGTTTTCATATTATGTTCTAACATTTTTTTTATATAAATAGCCACATTAGAAGCTGTTGAATACTTTCCTTTTAGCAGATCGAGTCCCTTTCCGTCTAATAATCCTATATACAATGAGTTTCCAATATTCACATCACGAATCAGCGTATCAAAGGTAGTAGATAATCCCTTTTTAGCAAGTTTTGTCGTGAATAAAGCAACGCGCATTTGTCCGCTTGCAAACGGGCGAGAAGACTGTAAAGAAGTATTAGCTTTTACTTGTTTTGCTGCATTCCCTGTTCCTTCAAAGACTTCTACTTTATTCCCTTTTTTCTGGACGGGACAAACAAAAGCCACTTTTATTTTATTATCTTTTTCTATATCAAAAACAGTTCCTTGAATAAGCTGAACATCATCGACAATACTTTTTGGTAAGCAGCCAGTCAGACTGAGTAGACAAATACAAGAAAGGAGCGTTAGTTTTCTTTTGATTTTTTCCATTTTCTTTTCACCCACACAATAAGAAATAAGATTGGGATGTATATATACATAAGCCAAAAGCTAGTTTTAGATATATAGGTAATAAAGTCATTAATATCATGCCTATTTGTTAATAGGTGTGAAATGATAATTGTAATGAACATAAAAGTAATCAAAATCCTTCTTTGTTTTATATGAAAGACTTCGTGAGTTCCTCTAGTGGCTGCCCATAAAGGAAGAATAGCACTTGTAAGAATAACAAGAGCATATCCGGAAATTGCAATATATTCTAACCGTTCTATAAATGGAAGCTTAATGACTTGGGTCATAGAAAGCTGAGACCAAATGGTTTTTGATAACTGTTTTTCACTAAAGAACGCAAAGGCTAAAATTGTACTAAATAAATATAAAAAGGTAGAAAATAATGCACCGTATTGTGCGAATTTATGAGATTTTCTAGGTTCTTTCACAAATGGATAGATCATAAGAAACATCTCAAAACCAGTCATACTGTAGACGGATAATTTAGCTGCTTTTAAAATGTCGTTAAATGAATGAGAAAAAATAGGTAGCAAATTGTCCCAATGAGCGTATTTTAGGATGAATAGGCTGAGGAAAATATACCCTAATGTTCCAGTGATAGAGATGACACAAATACCAGTAATGACACGGAATCCTGATGAAATGATGTAATAGCCTACTAAACATAGAAAGAATGTTAACACCCAAGTAGAAGCAGTGGGAAACATCCATACTTGAATAATTTCAACGTATGTTCGAACAACGGTAACACTTAATAAGAAAAAATAAGCTATAAAAATCACGCTAATTCCATTTCCAAGCCATTTGCCAAAGGTTTTTCTGTGCAAATCGATTAAGTTACCTTCGCTATCCTTTAATAAGAAATACATCATCCATATGAGAATTTGGATGAAAATTCCTGTAATAAGAACACCGATCCAAGCATCGTATCCTGCAGCTTTGGCAATGATACGGGCGAATCCAAGAACCCCGGCACCAAATTGTGCACTATGAATTAAGAAGAAGACGAAAATGGGAGAAATTTGATATTCCGTTTTAATTTTACTCATAGATGCACCTCTCTTCTTAGTCATCAAAATCCGATGTATGTTTTGTTGAGATTCCTTTTGCTGATTTTTTTACATGTTGTGGCCGTGCTTGAATATCTCTTGTATCAATCATAGATAACGGCAATCTAATCCAAGAATCTTTTAATGCTTGTAGCCTTGCTGGATAAAAGAGTGCAAATGGTTTCCGTAAAGAAGACAGTCTGAATAGATGAGTAAATAAAAGGACAAAGCCTAACGAAATTCCTAATAGACCACCTAATTCTGCGCATAAAAGGAATGGAAATCGTAGTAAGCGAACTGCATTCCCCATCTTATAAATCGGTGTGATAAAGGAAGCCAATGCGGATAAAGCGACAATGATTAATAAAATATTACTTGTTAGTCCTGCTTGAACAGATGCTTGTCCAATTACGATACCGCCTACAATACCAAGTGTTTGTCCTACCTTCATTGGCAGTCTAGCCCCGGCCTCTCTAAGCAAATCAATAGCAAGTTCTAGAAAGATAGCTTCTATTAAAGGAGGAAAAGGAACTTGTGCCCTTGATAAAATTAATGTTTCTAGTAGGTCGCTTGGAATTAATTCGTAATGATAACTTAAAATGGCAACGTATAATGGTGTTGCACAGATAGAGAACAGAACAGCGATAAGTCGTAAAAACCTTGAAAACGTAGCGTAAAGCCAAGATACGTTGTAATCCTCTGGTGAAACGAAAAAATCAAAGTATGAAACAGGAGTGAGTAAGATGTTTGGTGAACCATCCACAAAAATAGCGATTTTCCCATCAATTAATGCGGTTGTTACTCGGTCTGTACGTTCTGTATTAATAAATAATGGGAAGATTGATTTTTCTCCCATCAATTCTTGAATATAAGAGCTGTCGTTAATTTGATCATATTCAATTGTACGAAGCGATTCTTCTAAATAATCAACATTTTCTTTTTCAGCCAGATTCTCTAAATACATCATGACAACTTTTGTTTTAGAGAATTTTCCAACGATAACTTCCTTTGTTTGTAACGCTAACACCGGAAGGCGTTTACGTACTAGGTTAATATTGGTATCAATATCTTCTACAAATCCCTCTTGAGGACCAATGACTGTCGATTCATTTAGTGGAACAGTTGGAGCCCGGTAATTATCGATAGCAATATTTGCTAATATACACTTTTGATCTTGATTATGTAACTGGACAATGGCGTGTCCTTTTAGAACCATATCCTCAATTTTTTGCAGGTCATTTGTGATGGTAACGCCGCTCATTGGAATATGTTCCTTCAATTCCTCAAGTGAAGAACAGGTTCGCTCTAATAGTGAGGGCATTAAATACTTCTGTAATTTCTCTCCATCAAGTGACGGACGATAATAGGAAATCCAATAGGGCATCGTTTCATCATCTGACGTATGGTAACTCACAAAATCACTAGATGCTTTTAACTTGTCTAGTAAATCTTGTAGAGAATGAACATGTTCTTGTTCTGGTTTACTAAAGTCATAAATGCTGTTACCACTATTATTTTTCTCAGATTGTTGTCGCTTGTCTTGTGTCGGCCCCTCATGTTTCGTAGCGTAAGCAGATTGCTGTTGTTTGTCCTGTGTTTGCGCCTCATGTTTCGCAGTGTAAGCAGACTGTTGCTGTTTGCAATTGGTTTGTGCTACTTGTTTTGCATCCTGAACAGATAGTTGCTTATCTTTCTTTGGCTCGTGTTTATTCTTAGGTTGTTTCATATCTTGCGTTTTATCTTCTAGTTTGTTTTTTTGTTTTGCCTTTACATTAGCAGTTTGTTCTTTTGATTTTTTTTTCTTTCGTAACCATTTCCAAATCATATGTATTCCCTCTTTGATGATGTAAGATAATGTTATTTTGTGGACGATTTTGTATATTATGCACTTATTTCAGAAAAGAAGCAGGAGAATGATTTTCTAGGGAAAAAACCTCTTTAGTGGGTAATTTTTTAAAACTATAGTGAGGGAGGAGAAGCTTGTGCAAGGTGTAAAAAAAGAAAGGTTCCAATTGAAAGAATTCACCTTTGAAAACGGCAGGAAGATACCTGTCCAAATTGGATATGAAACATATGGGAGATTAAATAGAGAGAAATCAAATGCCATTTTAGTTTGTCATTATTTTAGTGCAACAAGTCATGCGGCGGGAAAATATACAGAGGAAGATCCTGTACCAGGTTGGTGGGATGGGCTAATTGGACCAGGGAAAGCAATTGATACAAATCAATATTTTGTCATATGTACCGATAACCTTTGCAATGTACAAGTGAAAAATCCTTACGTAATTACAACAGGACCAAAATCAGTAGACCCAATAACAGGTTTTGAATATGGAATGGATTTTCCTGTATTTACATTTTTAGATGTGGCACGTGTACAATATGAGTTAGTGAAAGATATGGGAATTGAAAGGCTGCATGCCGTAATGGGGCCGTCAGCTGGTGGGATGATTGCACAGCAATGGGCTGTTCATTATCCACATATGGTGGAGCGGATGATTGGAGTGATTACGAATCCGGAAAATCCGATTATAACATCGGTGAATGTATTGCAAAATGCGATTGATTCGATTCAGCTGGATCCAAAGTGGAATAATGGAAACTATGGTGATAAGCAACCAACGCAGGGGCTGTATTTAGCTAGAAAAATGATGTTTATGGGTGCTTTTGATGCGCATTATTATGAAATGACATTTCCGCGTAATCATGCAGAAACAGCACCTTATAAAGAATTTGCTACACTGACATCATTTGAGAAAAATATAAATGAATTGACACTGCAAAACATTGCTTTTGTGGATGCAAATTCATGGATGTATATGGCAAAAGCGACGTTATTACATGATATTGCACATGGTTTCTCTTCTTTAGATGAGGCTCTTTCGCAAATAGAGGCTAATGTACTGATGATTCCATGTAAACAAGATTTACTGCAACCACCGCGTTATAACTATAAGATGGTAGATATACTGCAAACGCAAGGGAAATATGCAGAGGTTTATGAGATTGAAAGTATAAATGGGCATATGGCTGGAGTGTTAGACGTTCATTTATTTGAAAAGAAAGTGTATGAGTTTTTGAATCGGAAGATATCTAGTTTTGTATAAAAGGTGCGAAGTCAGCAACAAGCACCTTTCTTTATACAACTTTTAAACGGAAAATATATGTGGAAATGCATACTCCAAAGAAAGCTATACCGAGCAATAGAAATAGGAATGATATTTCTTGAAAAGATAGCTTCTTGTAATTTTTCTTCATGCTAAGCGTAATGATTGCGAGAATAACAAAAATAAGGCCTATCAAGAAAAGTAAAAGTGTTATTTCAATCGACTCCTTTCGTCAAACAAGTATATTGAGGATACAATGTGAAAGCATGATTTGTAAAGAAGAGAGATTTGCAGCGAGGTTGAGAAAGAATGGGACGAAGGAACGCTTCAATTCTTTGCGTTCCTTCGTCTGCATGCTAAAATTGGTGAGTAAAGAAGAAATGTACTACTTAGAGTTTCAATGTATATAAGGAGGAAAGACATATGACAGGAGTAAAAACAATTACAACAGAAGAAGTGCAAGAACGTTTAGAAAATGGAGAAACGTTATTTTTAGTAGATGTACGTGAAGATGAGGAAGTGGCGCAAGGGAAAATTCCAGAAGCTGTACATATTAAAATGGGAGATATCCCAAATAAAGTGGATTTCTTTGATAAGGAAAATGAATATATTTTTATTTGTCGATCAGGAATGCGCAGTGAAAATGTATGCCACTATTTAAATGAACAAGGATTTAAAACAGTGAATATGGTCGGCGGTATGCTGCAGTATGCAGGGGAAATCAAATAATTTGTTTAAAAACTTGAAACGTGTCTGTTTCAAGTTTTTTTTTTTTGCATACAGTGTACAAAAGGAGGTAGGTGAATTGAGTGCGCGAATTCGTAAGATAAAAATTATAAATAATACAGGCGCGGTGAATGTTGGCGATTATTACAATGTTTCACCTGTAGCCGTACAAAAAACATTTGCTGGATCTGGTGGATCGAGTATAGCTAATTTTTTAAATGGACAACGTCAGCCGCCGGTTACACCTAGAACACCAGAATTTCTTCCACCAGTAGAAACGAGTGAGGTAGCATTAGGTCGATAAAAGAAAGGTTGAGTACGTATGCCTGCTAATATTAAAGAATTTGTAATTGTAAATAATTACGGAAATCTATTTACGGGAGATAATTTGAGAGACACCTCATTTGTTGCATCTAAAACATATAGCGGGGCAGTTGGATCGACTTGTATTGATGTTGTAACGGTAATTGGAACAGCGACGAATCTTTGCTTACAGCCAGGGGATACAGTCACAACGACGTTTACGAGGGGAACAACACAAGCAGGAGCACAAATAGGAACACAAACAGGAACAAATATAAATGCTCCTTTAAGTGGAAATGTATCTAATATTCAACAGTCTATGCCGAATACAAATAGTACGGATTCAGTTCTTGGTATGTAAAGTTATTTTGGTATGTATAAATAAAAAAATAATCCCCTGAAGGATCATAGCCATCAAGTTAAGGTTATCTATGTATAATTTCAAACAAAAACAGCCATCCTTTCATGGATACTTCATGAAAGGATGGCTGTTTTTATGGCTTCAATGAATCTTACAGAAGAGCTTCAATTATTAGAACAGGAACTAAAAGGCAAATTTTCACTTTCCTTTTTAGAATCACTTGCACGAGAAACAGGGATGATTCAACGGGCGAGAAAATGTAAAGCGCAGGATTTTTTAAGCAAAACAGTTGGAACAGAATCTTTAGCTAGCCTTTGTGCCAAATTAAATAAATCAACAGGTGTTTCTTTATCTTCTGAAGGCTTGAATCAACGTTTCGCCTCTCATACTGTTCAATTTTTTAAACAAATTTTCACAAGGTTATTTCATCAAAATATTTGTCCAACTCCATCGATAGGAGGGAATTTTAAACGAATTCGAATCTTAGATTCTACTATGTTTCAGCTTCCCAATCACTACGCAGATATGTATAAAGGTTTTGGCGGCGACGGGTCAGAAGCAGGAGTTAAAATCCAACTAGAGTATGATTTATTATCTGGAAACTTTCTTCAAATAGATGTGAATCATGCGGTTAGTAATGATAACACATATGGACAAGCTTGAACGGATACAGTAGAGTCTGGAGATTTATGTATCCGAGATTTGGGATATTTTTATATTGATGATTTTAAGAAAATGGAGGAAAAGCGAGCTTCCTATATTTCACGTATCCGCTGGAATACACAAGTATATAGAAAAATAGAGGATGCATGGGAACTGATTGATATAGAAGGTATTTCAAAACAATTAAAAGAGGGAGAACATATTGAGTTTCCTCGCGTATATATTGGGTTTCATCAAAAACAAGCAACACGTTTGATGATCTATAAATTAACAGAGCCTGAACATACGAAGCGATTAGAACGGCACAAAAAAGAAAAAAGACGAATGCCTAAATACGCAAGTGGGATTAACTTATTTATTACAAATATACAAGAAGCAGATATGAAAGCCCATGAAATTTATCAGCTTTATTCCCTTCGTTGGCAAATTGGCGTGTCCAGATAAG
>NZ_JBALQK010000022.1:0-6704 GCF_036965845.1 Bacillus sp. JJ1127
TTCTTGAACTAATGGAAGTGCTCCACCTATAAATTTTAAAACTGCCATTGCGATTTCCATATTATTTCCTCCTCTTTTGTGGTTCTAAGATGTGATTTACTTTTATGCTTTTATTATAGTAAGCGTTTACATTTTTATCAATATCTTTCTATATGCAATATTGCATATAGAAAGCGACTAGATATCATATTTTCGTATTAAGACATGTATTGAAAATTAATTGTTCCCTAAAACAAAAAAATGAACTGAATTTTTATAGATAACTGCGGTGTGATGAAATTTTTGTTTTGGGTTACTCCAAAATATTAGATTGATGGGCATGTGGTGCTAACTCTATCATTGAAAGTAAACTAATATTCAAAAGTTTACATTGAAGGATGGAAAAAGGTTTGAGTATCTAAAATTGTGATTAAGTAGGGATTATTTAATAAAGACGACGGTGATCAGATAATGTTGAGCCACCTGATCGCTGTCGTTTTTAATTTTTAAGTTTAATTAAAAAATTTCTTTTTGTTGTTTTTGATGTAGTTAACGACAATTACAAAGTAAATAATAGCTATGAGATTAATTATGCTTAATGTTAAACCTGATGGATTGGACCAGGGAAGTACAAAAAGCCAAAATACTACTAAAATTGAACTTAATACATATAACCATTTGAATGGATCTGTTATTCTTAATTCCCCCATTTTTCCTTCTTTGATGATTTTATCTTTCAAGCAATCATCTCCTTTAATTAATTCATCAATGCTAATGTTGAATAACTCACTTAATGTAATAAGCGTTTCAATATTCGGATAGCCTTTTTCAAGTTCCCATTTAGAAATCGATTGTCTGCTTATGTTTAATTTAAGTGCTAATTCTTCTTGTGATAAGTTGTGTTTTAAGCGTTCTTCTTTTAGCTTTTTATAAAACTCCATGCTTTCAACTCCTATAATTTTATTTTTATTACAGCTTATAAGAATTGGTAAGAATCGCAAAGTGGAATGATGTAACTTAAGAGTAGCAAAGGTTTGGAACAGGTGGTTGCATGTGTTGGTCAATCAAAACGGACCTAGCGAAGCGAAGGGAGTATTTGACTTGACCAACTGGACTACACCCGAACCCTCTTGGCATTGAACAAACTATTGTTTGTTCCTGCCGACCGGCGAGGGAGCCCCTCAAGGATTTGAGGGGATGGGGAGTTCGAATGGATGGGGTCTGGGGAAGAGTTCCCCAGTGGGTTTGGGCAAAGCCCAAGGTTTGTTTTTACCATGCTAAGCATGGTTCGGCAACGCCGACAAGCGTCGCAGACCCCTATCGATTTTGATGCGAAAGCGTCAAAATACGTATAGGGTTACTCTAATTGACTCCATTTCGTCGTCTTGCTAGACTTATGGTATCAATTAATCTAGGGAAAGTGGTGGCATTTTATGTTGGGTTCTATCTCATTTAATCAATCTCACCAAAGTTCATTAAGCCATAATAACAGAGAAAATATTCATGGAAATCCTGGCATCGATCCAGCCAGGTCAGAAGAGAATATTTACTTTGTTCAAAAGGACATCCGAAGTGTATACAAGGATGTCTTTCAAGAAGCGGTGGACAAGTATAACGAGAAACAAAAACGGAATGACCGTAAGATTGAGGATTACTATGACAAAATACATAAAGACGATAAGACGCATGAGCAACGAGAACTCGTTGTAGCGATTGGGGAAGGCAAAGACGACCCAAAGTATAGGGAAGCCAAAAAGAAAGCGTTAAAACAGTATGCTGAGGCGTTTCAAGAGCGAAATCCAAATCTAGCAGTTTATAACATGGTTTTGCATGATGATGAAGCTAATCCGCATTTGCATATTAACTATGTGCCGAATTTCGAAAGTAGTCGAGGATTAACGAGGCGTGTCGGAATGGATAGGGCTTTGCAACAACAAGGTGTAGAAGGAACGGGAAGAAAGTTAATTGCACATTGGCGAGAATTAGAAACGGCCTATATTGAGCAATTGGCTAAAGAATACATTCCGAATTTTGAACGTGCTAATGTGGGTTCTCATAAGTACATGAAAGTCCGTCAATACAAAGAATATGCAGAAGCGAAGTCAACTATTGAAAATCAAGTACAAGAAAAAGAAACACAGTTACAAACGATTGACCATCATTTAAAAAATGTTGAAGAGAAAACAAACGAATTAGAAGTAACGAAAAAGAGTTTGGAAAGTAATGTCGTTGATAAGTACAAAGAATTAGAAGTAGTAAAACAACAAGTAGAGAGTGAAAGTGAAAAGCTGCAGCTAATTGGCCAGCGTCATGTAGAGTTAGAAAAAAGAGTAAAACAAATGCAAAAAGAATTAGATAGTGCTATGGATCAAGTACCAAATGAACCTGTTAAAATTCCATTTTTGCGTAAAGAAGTAATAACAGAAGTACAGGATAAAATGTTTGGAAAAGCTGAAATTACGAAGAAACAGACAAGAAATTACGTACTAACGCCAGAACAATATCAAGAAGTAACGAAACAGGTGAATGCAGCGATTACTATCAAAAAAGATTATGAGCGTTTGAAAAAAACAGATTTTGTGAAAGAGAATGAGAGTTTACGAGTAGATAATAAATATTTAGAAGAAACAATAGAGGGTAATAATCTTGCCTTAAATCATTCTTATAAACAAAATCGTGAATTGAGAGAAGAAAATAAAGAATTGCATACTGAAATAAGCGGTTTAAAAGCTCATATAAGGGGTTTGCGGGAAAATATAAGAGTTTTATATAATCTGTCAAAAAAAGTTCTTGGAGAGCAATTTAAAGCGTTTAGAGGGCTTGTTAATAATGAATTGGGTAGCAAGGGAATAGATAATCAATTTGAACGTGAACACAAGAGAGAAATAAGCAGATAGCAAGATTTTGATATGAAAAGATAGGCGTGATAATGGTAGACTTTAGCAATGCATCTCATGTTATTATAAAGAAAGACGTATAAACGAGAAAAACCGCCCAAAGTCTTGGCGGACAGGCGGTTTTTCATAATAAGGTTGGAATCAACCAATATATATTCTATATACATTCTAACATATAAAAGTTGATTCCTTCCACTAAGGGAGAGAATTATTTTATGACAAAAGTTGTAGATTTTGGACAAGCTGAAAAAAAAGCGAAATTAAGAGATAGTAAGATTGATAGTATTTATGATCAGTTGCAAGCCGGTGGTTACTCAGAAGAAGAGAAAGCAATGCTCTTACAGTTATTAAGTAAGGCGACTGGTGGAGAAGAATATTTCATTGCAAAAAAGAAAAAACCAACGGATCGGGTGAGGTTTGTGCAAATCATAATGGATAATATGGAGTATTTAAATCGTATTGGATATTTTACCAATGCAGAGCAGGCATTTTTATTGCAGATATCTTCTTATTTAGAATTTAAAACTAATGTAATTATTGAAAAAAGCAATAGTGATAATGAAATTGAGACAAATGCGGCAACGCCTAGTTATTTAGCTGAAAAACTTGGTAAAACTAGAGAAAGTGTTTCTAAGACAATGAATTCTTTGTTAAAGAAAGGTGTTTTAGGAGTTGCAGAAGCAGGAATGACAACAGATGATGGACGAATTTGTACTAGTCGCACATGGTTTGTAAATCCGAATATTATGTGTTGTTCTCCAAAAGACAGTATAGATAGAGCAACTCAACATATTTTTAAAAAGTCACTTAGGAACTTTAAAGTAAAAGGTGATTCTAAAAAACATAAACTACCAATTTATTTATTTTAGATGTCAATTTTTCATTGACATCTTTTTTTTATTTGATTTTCCATTTTTTAGGTGTGAAAAAAAAATCACACAGGTGTGAATTTTTTTTCACACCCTACCTCTTATAAACCCTTGATATTACTGACTTTCTTCACTTTGTTCTTCTCACTCTTATATATAGGGCTAAAAGTTCCGCAAGGAACGGGTCGTATTTTTGAGAAAACCACTCAAAAATCTCCACCCTCAAAATCAAAAAGTCGGTTCGTTTATCCTCACCTAAAGGCTACCGCTTTTTCTTTTTGATTTTGTCCCTGCAAAACTTTTTTCGGCTCGTGTGTTTTTTTCGCCAAGCCGACAGACAAAAAGCAAAGCAATGGTTCTCGACTTGGACTAGTAAGTATACGAGCCGAACCGCTTAGATCATTCGTCCCAAAATAGTTCTTATTCAAAAAATAGATACGTAATACGTGGGGTTTCGCCCCCACACGACGAGCCAACACTCTAGCCAAAAAGCAAGTTTTAAACAAAAAGACCAGAACAAAACCATGCTAAGTAAAAAAATAATGAGCTGTCCATATGGACAGCTCATTTACATAATTCTCGTTATTGGAAGTTGATTAATATTAGCTTATTTGTCTTATAAGTTAAATCGAGAACAATTAGATCCCCAAATATTTCAGTTCTTTTTGTATGTTATTTAAGGCAAACCTCTTTCGTTTTTTAAAGAAGTTCTTTGGTTCGTTTGAAGATAATCTCCAAAGAACTCGTATATCCTGAGATTGTTAGAGTAAGGACTTGAACAAATTCCCAACCATCCTCAGCATGTTCGATAATAATACGCTTATAATCTTCTTTGGGTTGCCCTTTCCATCTATCAATTTTGACTTTCACAAATTTGTAATCATACATATTCTTCCACCCCTTTTTTCCTAATTGTACCATTTAGAAGAAGCGATGTATTGTACTTTTTTGACTGTATACTCTATACATATGCAGTTAACATAACGTCTCATTATCGGTAGCAAGGACAAAGGCGTCCCCTTACTCTCACAAGGGATTTGCCTTTTTTTCTTTTTGTGATTTTATACATCGTTTTATACATTGTAGAGATACTGGGGTTTTTCTGGCTTATGAATGCCCTGTATTAGTACAGAAATCTGTATAGAATTCTGTATAAAAAAGTAGTTAGATTTCTGTGCTTTACTCCGGCGAATTTCAAAAGACAATTGAAAATTTCTCTTTCAATCTAAAAAAGAAGGTGTTACCTTTCTAAAGAAGGAAAACACTACATAGCAACTGAAGAACAGCTTAGAACAGAGGGAGGACAAAATATGGCTCAAACTTATTGGGGATCTGAGGTAGCCAAGAACTTAGGGATTGGCTCAAGTACTTTACGTAAATATTGCCTTGCCCTGGAGGAAGCCGGGTATCCTTTCGAGCGCGGTAATAATAATTCTAGAATTTTTTATCATAAAGACGTAGCGACTATAGAACGGCTAGTAACAGCTATGAACAAGAAGAACGTAACACTAGAACAGGCTATAAATCTAGCAATGACAAGTGTTGAAGAAAATGAAATAGCAACTGTTGCTACGGATAGCGTAGCAGATGTAGAACATATAAAAGTATTAACAGAACGTATAGAACGATTAGAACAACTTAATTTAGAGTTAATTCAAAGATTGGATCAACAAAGTAAACTTTTACAGGAAACTGATGCTCAAAGAATAATAAGAGAAGAACAAAGAGATATTCAATTAATGCAAGTATTAAGAGAAATACAGGATAGTAAGCGTTTAATAGCAGCTTCAGAACAGAAGAAATCATTTTGGAGTCGTCTATTCGGTAAATAAATTAGAATTTAATAATAGAAAAAAGGTTTACTCATTATATAAAATAAATAAGGAGTAAACCTTTTTTGCTACTGAGAAGTGATGTTATGTAAATTTGGGTCTATTGATAGTAAATAGTATATTATCTTCAGATGGATAAAGTTTTGTGATGTAAGAATTATTTGTATGAGTTTAATAGTAAAAAAGAAAGGAGAATTTTTTTAGGATTCTTCTTTCTTTTTTAGTGTATGAAATGTTACAAAATAACTGATTTGATTTAAGAATATTAATGAGAATCTTTAATTAGCAGCTAGATTGTCCAGTTGATCCAATTCTTACTTGTTGAGTTTGTAATACTTTTAAAGTAAGATCAAGGACGATTTTTTCACGTAATTTGTCAAATTCTTTTTCTTGATTTTTATTGCATGATTTTTCATGATGTTCATCATGATCATTATCACATGGTGAGAAATCAAGCTCATAGAATTCTGCACTAATTATTTCACAAAATGGTTGTTCATTGTAGAAAACGTTATTTTCAAAGAAGAATTTGTCTAGACGAGGAACATCAGGGTTTTTGGGATTAATGAAACGGGCTTTATTTTCTGAAGAAAAAGCTATCATTGGGAAAGAAAGAAAGTCATTTGCAGTTAATTCACTAAAACCAGAGAATCGAACTTTTGCAATTTTATCATGAATCACACCATTGCACTCTTTAGCAGCATATTCAATATTTTTACGAATAAAACCTTCTACAAACAATTTCGCTCTTGTTACTCGGAAAAACCCTGTTTCATTAATAGGTTCATATTCAACAGGTACTAGTTTACATTGTTGTAAAAATACATCTTTTAACACTCTTTTAATTTCTACTGCTGGTGGACAAAGTGGAATAGTTGCTTCCACTACAATTTGAAGCGTTCTTTCTGCTAATACAACTGGAATTTTAACTATTGGATTTCTTGCAAGGACAGGCGTTGCTTCAGTATTACTGAATGGAGTTTGTGTTTCCGCTTTAACCTTACAATCTTTATCGTGCTTGTTTTCACTCAATTAAATAACCTCCATTTATCTTTTTATCTTTGAATGCTTTCATATCTACTTTAATATGATATTTAATATATTTATTTGTGTGCAGGCTTGTATAA
>NZ_JBALQK010000022.1:6769-7275 GCF_036965845.1 Bacillus sp. JJ1127
GTGTGCAGGCTTGTATAATAGTTATTTTTCTCATTTTTGAAATAAGAAAAATTAAATTAGATTAATTAAAATCAATGTTTTTTTCATATTGGATTTTGTTTAGCATATATTTTCTTTGAAATATGGGTAGGCCTTCTTATATTTTAAAGAGATAACTGATACTAAAATTCATTGCACGATTTTGAATAGGACAACATATATTATAATGTGGAACGAGCATCGGACACTTGTTTTACACTTATAATTAAATCTCCTTTAGTTATAAGAAAGGGAACCTACTTAGTAGATTCCTTTTTTTTAATAAAATGGATATTTAAATAGAAAACTTAGGATCAGCTTTCTTGTACCATTGGTAAAGTAGCAAATGATAATAAAAAAATTGAATGATATACATGTAATTCTAGTGTTATGGAATTTATTATTTTTAAGTACTTCATGTAACATGAACGTTTATTTTTGTTATTATAACAAATTACTTTGCTCATAATCATAGCTAAGCTGGTATT
>NZ_JBALQK010000023.1:0-3008 GCF_036965845.1 Bacillus sp. JJ1127
TCAAAACTAGATAACACTTGCTTCATATTATATGGTTAAGTCCTCGATCTATTAGTATTCGTCAGCTCCACATGTCACCATGCTTCCACCTCGAACCTATCAACCTGATCATCTTTCAGGGATCTTACTAGCTTACGCTATGGGAAATCTCATCTTGAGGGGGGCTTCATGCTTAGATGCTTTCAGCACTTATCCCTTCCGCACATAGCTACCCAGCTATGCCCTTGGCAGAACAACTGGTACACCAGCGGTGCGTCCATCCCGGTCCTCTCGTACTAAGGACAGCTCCTCTCAAATTTCCTACGCCCACGACGGATAGGGACCGAACTGTCTCACGACGTTCTGAACCCAGCTCGCGTACCGCTTTAATGGGCGAACAGCCCAACCCTTGGGACCGACTACAGCCCCAGGATGCGATGAGCCGACATCGAGGTGCCAAACCTCCCCGTCGATGTGGACTCTTGGGGGAGATAAGCCTGTTATCCCCGGGGTAGCTTTTATCCGTTGAGCGATGGCCCTTCCATGCGGAACCACCGGATCACTAAGCCCGACTTTCGTCCCTGCTCGACTTGTAGGTCTCGCAGTCAAGCTCCCTTATGCCTTTGCACTCTACGAATGATTTCCAACCATTCTGAGGGAACCTTTGGGCGCCTCCGTTACACTTTAGGAGGCGACCGCCCCAGTCAAACTGCCCACCTGACACTGTCTCTCGGGTCGATAAGACCCGTAGGTTAGAATTTCAATACAGCCAGGGCGGTATCCCACCAGCGCCTCCACCGAAGCTAGCGCTCCGGCTTCAAAGGCTCCCGCCTATCCTGTACAAGCTGTACCAAAATTCAATATCAGGCTACAGTAAAGCTCCACGGGGTCTTTCCGTCCTGTCGCGGGTAACCTGCATCTTCACAGGTACTATAATTTCACCGAGTCTCTGGTTGAGACAGTGCCCAAATCGTTACACCTTTCGTGCGGGTCGGAACTTACCCGACAAGGAATTTCGCTACCTTAGGACCGTTATAGTTACGGCCGCCGTTTACTGGGGCTTCAGTTCAGAGCTTCGCTTGCGCTAACCCCTCTCCTTAACCTTCCAGCACCGGGCAGGTGTCAGCCCCTATACTTCGCCTTACGGCTTCGCAGAGACCTGTGTTTTTGCTAAACAGTCGCTTGGGCCTATTCACTGCGGCTTTCCGTTAAGAAAGCACCCCTTCTCCCGAAGTTACGGGGTCATTTTGCCGAGTTCCTTAACCAGAGTTCTCTCGCACACCTTAGGATTCTCTCCTCGCCTACCTGTGTCGGTTTGCGGTACAGGCACCTTTTATCTCGCTAGAAGCTTTTCTTGGCAGCGGGGAATCAAAGACTTCGCTCCATAAGGAGCTTCCCCATCACAGCTCAGCCTTCACGATAAGCGGATTTGCCTACTTATCAGCCTAACTGCTTGGACGTGCACAACCAATCGCACGCTTCTTCTATCCTTCTGCGTCCCTCCATTGCTCAAACGATAAAGAGGTGGTACAGGAATATCAACCTGTTGTCCATCGCCTACGCCTGTCGGCCTCGGCTTAGGTCCTGACTAACCCTGAGCGGACGAGCCTTCCTCAGGAAACCTTAGGCATTCGGTGGACGGGATTCTCACCCGTCTTTCGCTACTCATACCGGCATTCTCACTTCTAAGCACTCCACCAGTCCTTCCGGTCTGACTTCACTGTCCTTAGAACGCTCCCCTACCACTGATACCATAGGTATCAATCCGCAGCTTCGGTGGTGTATTTAGCCCCGGTACATTTTCGGCGCAGAGTCACTCGACTAGTGAGCTATTACGCACTCTTTAAATGGTGGCTGCTTCTAAGCCAACATCCTAGTTGTCTAAGCAACTCCACATCCTTTTCCACTTAATACACACTTTGGGACCTTAGCTGGCGGTCTGGGCTGTTTCCCTTTTGACTACGGATCTTATCACTCGCAGTCTGACTCCCAAGGATAAGTCATTGGCATTCGGAGTTTGACTGAATTCGGTAATCCGATGAGGACCCCTAGTTCAATCAGTGCTCTACCTCCAAGACTCTTACACTTGAGGCTAGCCCTAAAGCTATTTCGGGGAGAACCAGCTATCTCCAGGTTCGATTGGAATTTCTCCGCTACCCACACCTCATCCCCGCACTTTTCAACGTGCGTGGGTTCGGGCCTCCATTCAGTGTTACCTGAACTTCACCCTGGACATGGGTAGATCACCTGGTTTCGGGTCTACGACCACGTACTAAACGCCCTATTCAGACTCGCTTTCGCTACGGCTCCGCCTCTTCAGCTTAACCTCGCACGGGATCGTAACTCGCCGGTTCATTCTACAAAAGGCACGCCATCACCCGTTAACGGGCTCTGACTATTTGTAGGCACACGGTTTCAGGATCTCTTTCACTCCCCTTCCGGGGTGCTTTTCACCTTTCCCTCACGGTACTGGTTCACTATCGATCACTAGGTAGTATTTAGCCTTGGGAGATGGTCCTCCCGGATTCCGACGGAATTTCACGTGTTCCGCCGTACTCAGGATACATTCAAGAGAGAACGAAGTTTCGACTACGGGGTTGTTACCCTCTGTGACGAGCCTTTCCAGGCTGCTTCGTCTACCTCGTTCCTTTGTAACTCCGTATAGAATGTCCTACAACCCCAAGAGGCAAGCCTCTTGGTTTGGGCTAGATTCCGTTTCGCTCGCCGCTACTCAGGAAATCGCATTTGCTTTCTCTTCCTCCAGGTACTTAGATGTTTCAGTTCCCTGGGTCTGTCTTCCTTACCCTATGTATTCAGATAAGGATACCATACCATTACGTATGGTGGGTTTCCCCATTCGGAAATCTTCGGATCAAAGCTTACTTACAGCTCCCCGAAGCATATCGGCGTTAGTCCCGTCCTTCATCGACTCCTAGTGTCAAGGCATCCACCGTGCGCCCTTTCTAACTTAACCAAACTAAAATTAAAAAATATGAGCTACACTGTTATCTAGTTTTCAAAGAACATAC